>DCGV01000090.1:17568-20974 GCA_002314725.1 Bacteroidales bacterium UBA1769 | reverse complement strand
TATTTTTTTCATTTTTTCGCGAGGCTAAGATGGCCTTTATTCTGTTTTGTTAATAAATTACTGAAGCATGGAGTTGCGCTTGTCAATGTATTTATCCTTATTATCCGAAAATGTTTTTTTCGAGGTTTCGATATTTTTATAAGCGGCTAGAGTCTCTTCTTCTGAATCAAATATCCTTGTTTGTTGATAGTTATCTAATACTTTTGCCATTTCATCATCATACTGTGCCAACTCCTCAATGGCATGGTAAATGGTACCATATTCGTCACTGAATGATTTCCATTGATCCTCAGAGATTTTGCTAAAGAATAAATCAATATTGTTTGCTAGAATATAACTCGCTTCTTCAAGCATAGCTAAGTGGAGTTCCCAGAAGAAACCGAGTTCATTATTTTCTTTTGCTTTTTGATAAGCATCCTTAGCTATTTCTGAATATTTTGTTTTGTTTTGGAAACATTCTGAAAAATCAAACGAGCTTACTTCCAAACACAACTTTGCAATCACTTCATTGAATTCTTCTTTAGGCATATCATAAATGCTCCTTATTCCATTTTCCATAATGTATATGGCTAAAGCATTGATTTTCTGAGATTTTGTAACGAGGTTATTTGCAGCTGAAGGATCAAGAAGATAATCAGGTTTGACTAACTTCTCATTATCAGTCAATACAAATTTGTATAAACTAAAACTCTTGTCTGATTGATCCTGGAATTGTTCTGCTAAAGCATCAATTTTGGCCAGCACTGTGTCGGCAAGTGCTACTTTTTGTGCTTGAATTTCTTCTGGAGTTGGTTCATTAGTTTTGTTCTTGCAAGATACCATCATTGCGCAGCAGATTGCTACGAGAGCGATAGTGGATAGTGTACGTTTCATATCTATTTATGTATTTATTTTCGCAGGTGCAAAGATAGCAACTTTACACTAAACTTATTAGATATTGACTAAGATTAGTGCCCAATGTTTAGGCAATCAGTTAATGTTCATCAGATAATTGACAGCGCCCTGAATAACCGGTCTTATGGTACTCAACTCTACACGCTCGTTCTTTGTGTGAGCATCCTCGATATTAGGACCAAGATAGGTACATTGCAAGGTGGTTCGCAGAGTTACGAATATTCCGGCTTCAAGTCCGCCTTGGCAATACACAGGCATCACCTGATATCCGGTAGATTCAGTGTAGTAGTGCTGCAATTCAAGGAAAAGTGGGAAATCAGCCTCAGTATACCATGCAGGATATGATGCCAATATGGAAAATTTCATACCAAAAGTCTCTGCCTCCATAGTGTGTCTGGAATTCTCTGATGTCAACCAATCATTATAGTCTGAACGTGTCATGCAGGTAACATTAAGCTGCCCGTCGTGGAGCTCACTTATGCCTATATTGCTAGATTTCGTGACATGTTCAGCATCGGTGGCGCTGACTTCCACAGTGCCGTTTAGAAGTATATTGTAGAGTCTGATCAAGTCATCTGTAGCGCTTTCAGAGCAGATATAATCTGAATCGCCGATTTCTTCCTGAACGAGAGTGACGCTGAATTGCTCATCAGGAAAGCTATTCCTTAGGTTTTCGATAACGGTGTTGACATCTTGTTTGAGAGAATCCGCCATTGAAGAGTTGACAGCCAGTTCCAGGCTGAGGTTATTTGCAATGGAATTTGCAGCATTGCCTGAAGTGAAACTGATCACCCTGGCGTTATTGGTCTTGACTGCCTGAGAAAGTAAGATTTGAAGTATGGTGGCTCCGCTGAGTCGGTTCTTGTTGATATCAAGCCCACTATGGCCACCTTGAAGTCCTGTCAGCGTCAAACTCAACTTGCTGTCCATAGCGGAAAGTGTTGTGGCCGAAAACTTCTTTTCCATCGAGAAACGTACACCTCCGGCACATCCGATATACATCAATCCTGCCTTCTCGCTGTCAAATGAGATGAGATAATCCGTATCCAGCACCTTGGCGTCCAGATTCTTGGCTCCCATCAATCCTTGATCCTCGTCTGCTGTGAAAAGACATCTGAGGGGGCCGTGTGGAAAGTCGGCTTTTACTATTGCCAATATAATTCCGATACCTATTCCGTTATCAATTCCAAGATTGATGCCTTTCCCATATAGGTAATCACCATCGAAAATTGGAGTGCCCACTACTTCGTAAAAGTCAGGAGATGTGCCATCTTCCGCTACACAAATCATATCCATATGGCCCTGAAGGATCACTTTGTTTCTCTTTTCCATGCCTTTTGTCGCAGGAACGTCAAACCAACAGTTTCCATATTCGTCACGATGCCATTCATATCCATGGTTATTCGCCCATAACCTGAGATATTCTCTCGCTTTGTCCAAGTGGAATCCAGGACGTGGAACCTCGGCGAAACTTAGGAACTCTTTGACGGCATCATCCTTGACGTTTTCAAAGAATTGCAACTCTTTTTCGGTCGGATCGGAATTGTCCCAAAGATCGCTGCAACTGGAGAAAACAAACGGAATTGCAATGACGGCAATTGTTATGAATAATAATCTTTTCTTTCTCTTCATCCGAGGACACTACTCTGTTCTGATTGAACACTTTAAGAACATCAGCTCTGATTGTTTGTTCTTGCAAGAAACCATCATTGCGCAGCAGATCGCTACGAGAGCAAGTGCTGTGAAAGTCTGTTTCATTTTATTTACTTGTTGCAACTATTTGTCCACCACTATAAAGTCCATCAACGCCGATATGCCACTCTCCTGAAGTTGTCTTGCAAAAGAAAGTTGTATAAGTGATATTAGTCAATTCAGCTTGAGAAGTGACAAATGATGTAAAACTTGAAAATTTGTCATTGCTAAATACAACATCTGATGAGAACCTCTGAACGCGGCCGGAATCGGTAATGAGATTACCCTTTTGATCGTAAGCATTAACGTCAAGTTGCCAATTGAAGGATGCATCATAACTTCCACTCTTCTTCTCTGCAGTGTTTTTCTTTGTCAATGTCATTTGCACAGTGAAAGGAGTAGACGAATCTTCTCCCAAAGTGGGATTATCAATGCTAAACGAGATGGACTCCGGTCTAGTTATGCTGTGTGTGAACGTCTTACCATTAAAATCTTTATAGGAATAATCTACGTTGAAATAGTTAAGAATGTCAGATGAGACACTCTCAATATTCATAACAACTTCCAATTTGCTGACTGTAGGGTCGGCGTTTTCAATCTTTGAACAACCAACAAGTGTTGTTATAAGCATTATGGAAAAAATAAATCGTTTCATATCTTTTTTTAATTCGTTTTCTGATTGCAAAGATAAATATTTATCCTGTTTTCATTAGGTATTTATATACATGTTGTCCAACGGTACAATATCGCGCTGTATTTCATTGTTAAAACGTGGCGCTGCGGAACTCGCACTTATAGGCTTACCTGGGTAGGCAAGCCT
>DCGV01000090.1:0-17463 GCA_002314725.1 Bacteroidales bacterium UBA1769 | reverse complement strand
TGCCAATAAAAAATGGAGATACAGAATAAACTGTACCTCCATTTGATGTATGTTATTTAGATAGATTACTGAAGTAGGGCGTTGCGCTTTATTAAGTATTTGTCATGATTGGTTTATCGGAGAAATTTACTAATTTTGAAATGAATAATGGTAATAGAAAGCATCAATAGACTTACGGAAAGGATTGTAAGTGAAACAATTCCGAAGAATAATCGAAGGCTGGTCAATATGATTCTGTCCGAGAATATCTCCGAGAAAGAATTCGACGAATTTCTTGCAGAGTGGGACGTTGAGAATAATGGAGCTACCGGGGCTCTTCAAATGACTTTCCTAGTGGAATCCCATCCTGAGTTGACTTTCCCTAACGGCTTTTATGAAGAGTTAAAACGGCATCTGGGCTTCTATATCTGGAAAAGGTCTGAGTTTCAAAAAAACTGTCCTGTTATTCTCGACGCTCTTTTAAAAGCAGGCATAGTGTCGAGCCTGTTCAAAGGTTCAGAATTGTTTTTGACGAATCCTTCCATATTATTGGAAATGAGGGATGTGGATGTAATAGTGATCAAGTCGCGATGGAAGGAAGCAGGAAAGATAATTTCAAAGCTAGGATATGAGATAGTCAATTGGGATAATCACAGTTTCGATGTTCATGTAAAGGGGGATTGCCACGGTCTGATAGATGTTCACCGCTATTTTCCTCCTATTTCAGGAAAAGAGAGGAAGATCATGAAAGATGTCCTTTCTAGAACTCGCGAAGCCTCTCTCTTCGGCGTCTCGTGTCGAACTCTCTGCCCGGAAGACCTGGTTTTCACTTATCTAGGAAATTTGTACAGGAATCTGACGGAATGCCGACGCCCCCAAAGCCTGCCATGCAACATAATCAACATCGGTAAAATTTTGAAAACAAGTAAAGAATTTGATTGGAGAATTGTCAAAAATGATGCATTGCTCACCGGAACTGGAGAAAACATAGCTTTTGCAATAAACTATGTAAATGCGGTTGTACCAGGGATGCTGCCACAGTACCTTTTGTCTGGGTTGGACCGAATCGGAGACATGGTAGCTTTCCGTCGCTACATCCTTTGTTATCTTCAGGCTAGAAGTCATGGACTTAAGGTGAAAACTATAATGAAAAAGCCGGAACTAATACCGGCTTTCCTAAAAATCAGACCTCTGTATACTGTTCTAAAATTGCTTCGCAAGAGCCAGTGGATAGCCCGATTGAGCTTGAGATTGGCCCGTAGACTGAAAGGTTTTTCAATTTGAACCACGAAGTCTCCTTGTGATTCTCTTTGTTGGAATGATTATCGACATCACGACAAGGGTTAGAAACTTATGTCCCAGTACCATTCTTTGAAATCGTGTATATTTGACAAAGTCACAAGAACACAGTCTGTGTCTGGATTTATAATCGAATCTTGAATAGTATTCCAAAATTTCCAGTATACTTAGATGTGAAAGATACCAAACACCGAATCTCAGAAAGACAATTTCTCCCATATAGTCCCTGTATATTGAAGGAAGATCCGGATAATCACCTCTGAATTCATCTATTATGGTTCTGACTCTCTCTGCATGCAACATGTAGTCGGAGAGCATCTCCACAGAGAATGTATGAATCGTTGAACTTTCATTGAACGAATAATGATATCCATGGTCCTGAACTGTGTTTACGCGAATAGATCGGACAAGATGGTAAAGTGCAAAATCGGAGTCTTCTGCTCGATGACCTTCGACGAACGGGTGTGCGCACTGGATAAGAAACTCTCTGTTATGGATAAAGCAGGTCGGCATCAAGAATCTATACCCTTCCTGTCCCATTGCAATCATCTTTATTCCGGAAATATAGGGCCCATCGATCCGTGGCATATTCAAAAGGGAAATTCTGGATTTCTTATCCGGGATCTCCATCACGTAACCGCACATCTGAAGGTCATTATTGACCGCTAATTCCAGAGCCTTGCAGATTCCAGGAAGAATAATGTCATCGGCATCTAGATATGCAACGTATTGTCCCCGAGCTGCTTCTAGGCCTCTGTTGCGGCAGGCGCCTTGACGACGGTTCTCTTTCTGCTTCAAAAGTACAACTCCTTGATGTGTACTAATATAGTCTTCCACTACTTTGACAGTTCCGTCACTGGAGGCATCATCCACAACAATGATTTCTGCGGCTCCATTTTCGAGTTGTAGCGCGAAAATACTCTCCATCGCGGGAACGATGGTATCCTGCCCGTTGAAAACCGGAATGATAAAGGAGATCAAAGGTGCAGTTTTAGTGTTATGTCCGATTATTTGAGGTTCTTGATTCAATTTATTTACGAAGATAATATATTAATTATTTTCCCTATTGATTTTGAGATACTTCTTTCCAAGATTGAGTGCACAGATGAATAGCATACTTGTTTTCTGAAGTAAATCGGGGATTGCATAGTATCAATGACGAAGGATAGACAACCGTATCGTCACTCAGTATCTGCTTTCTGTCCGTATAGATATAGCCGAACTTTTCCATAGCCCATGCAAAAATCTGTGGGGCTACTACGGATGTAGAAAGGGTTCCGTCCTTATCAATGAAATGCGAATTCAGGTAATGATTCAGAATTTCGGCAATGACATTGCTACCTTTCTGCGCAGCAAAACAGGCAGCCTGAATCTCCTGGCCCCACTTTTCTTCTTTTGTCAACTCCGGATGTAATGATTCATACTCGACACGATCTGGGTAGTTCTCGCTGAAAAATACGTTCCTGTGGGTTAACAGTTTGTCCAAACTTTTGTACAACAGGATATCACTATCCATATACAATCCTCCATAATTGTAAACGGCGTACAGTCGAATAGCATCAGCGGCAAAAGCCCATTTCTTTTGTTCTATGGCCTCTTTGACGAAAGGAATTTCGCTCGAAAGGGCCTTGCGTTTGGTCCACCACATTATCCGGTAGTCGGGCATATACTTTATCCAAGACATTATGCACCGTCTAACTTTTTTTGGAGGAATAGAACAACTAAACCAGCAGAGATGGATGATTTTAGGTATCATGACCAGTAAAAATTTGTTTTTGCGGGACCTTTTCCTCTAAGTTTTCTCTGGATAGCATTTGCTATGCAACCAAATACCAACAGGACGGTAGTGAAATATCTATGGCGGAAAATCATCTTCCTTTCCCAACTTCCGTTGTAGTGGGTTGCAAGATAATTTAGATCGTCTGTGCCCATATCATGATAGAACTGTATGATATCCCGTCCCTTATATCTGATTAGGAACAGGATTCTTGCACCTTTGCAGATCAGGTTTCTGTCGGCAAAACCGTTCCATTCGTGGACGAAATCAGGAGCGATATCCTTATATTTTTCAACCAGTTTCATCATTCTGACTGCCAGTTTATTGGAGTCTACAACATAGTTTATGCCCATGTTCCTGTTGCTGATAGAATCCGGGTAGTACAGGTATTTGTATAAAATCTCGTCAGAATAATATATACTGTCGGCGTTTAGAAATTGGATGGCAATCCATTCGGTCTCCTCGAAAAGGTGGTCCTCTATAAATTCGGCACCGTTTTGTATTACTTTGTCTAACTTGAAGAGATACCCCCATGGGGTTCCGTTATTTCCACAGAAATCCTTTACAGTAGAGCAGAATTCGAATCCGTTGTAGACCCGTCCTTTCGGCAAGTTGGAAACAATCTTGAAGACTCTGAATTCTTCAGGTTTCTTGACATAGTTGGAAACGGACGTCCCACAATATACATCTACATCCATTTCGATTGCATCGTAGAGTGCTGTCCTTATCTGTGGGGTAACCAGATCGTCTGAATCTACAAAGGTGATATATTTTCCTCTTGCGATTCTGAGTCCGAGGTTTCTGGCTGCTCCTTGACGGTGATTCTCCACCTGTCTGAGAACAGTCATATTGTTGTGGCTGGAGGCATAATCTTCCAGAATCTGGACAGTGTTGTCCGATGAACAGTCGTCGGTAATCAAGACCTCGAATTCTGACTCTTCAAGACCGGTATTGTAAATACTATCTAAAGTATGAGTAACAATACTTGCGCAGTTGTATGCAGGCAAGATGAATGATAATTTGATGTTTGGGCTCACAGTCTTTCTTTTATTGCATTTTCCAATCTTTCAAAATATTGCCAGACTATTTGACCGGCATTCTCTTTGAATACGGGCCTGGAGACGAATTCTAGATATGCATCTTTGTCCTGAAGCTCATTCATTCGACTGTCAAGGGTATCGTCTAAGAAAAGGATGGCATCCCTGTTTATCAGATCTGGTTCCGGATTATTGCCTGAGCCCCAGTATATCGGTATGCAGCCTGACTCAAATGAATCGAACAATTTTTCTGTCACATAACCGATAGAATCCGAATTTTCCGGACATATATTGAACTTGTACTGTCGCAAAAACTCTATCTTATTATCGGCAAAATTCATAATAAGGTCATCGGAGTTATGCCTGAACTTACCTACGTATTCTATTGACCCGTATTTTTCCACAATATCTGCTATTTCCGTCCGAACTCCACCTTTGTCGTGTCTGGAGACCAGACTGCAGAAACGGCATCTTGGAGAAATTGGGCGTGTTCCAATTTCCTCTACTCTTTTGATAATGGCCTCTTTGCCTGAGGTTGGATCAAATTTGTGAAGCAGCCAGTACGGAAAACGTACATAATTGCTATTACTGCAGTAATCAAAGCCGATAACCAAATCGAATGAGGACAAAAGTTCTTCGTATGCCTTCAATGTATCGCTATGTATATTTTCTCCTGTATAGAATATATTCAGACCGTGTCTGTTTGGACAGACCCTTCGCACTGGACCAAAGACGGAAGTAATATTGATGGAATTGGCAAGAGATGGTCTGATACCACGACTCTCCAGAAATCGGCTTGTCCAAAGTTGTGCAGATGGGACTTCCATACCGGAATTATAATAACGCACTCCACGAACACCGTTATACCAAGTTTCTCTTATAAAATTTCTAATACCGGCCATATCTTTTCAAATCATACAAAGACTAACTCCAGTGATTCCTTCACCTGTGCCATAAAGGTTGATTCTGAAAGATTTGCCAAGACACACTCCTGGCTCTTTGCCGTAAAACTGGCAGCTTCTTCGGGGCTCTCAAGAAGAAAACTAATCTGCTTTAGAAAGTCCCTATCATTGCGGGCAATACGGATACCTTCGTTTGGAACGAGTATATCCTCCAATCCACAAAATCCTGTCGGCGTTGTTACGCATGGTCTTCCCATAGCGACAGCTTCAAGAACTTTAATGCTAGTCCCAGCGCCATAATAGACGGGAGCAACAACCACTGTGCACTTCCGGTACTGAGTTTCTAAATCGTCGACATATCCTAAATAATGGACGCCTTCGCAACCGTTCCACTTTTCGACAAGCCGTCCATCGGTGCATTTTCCGACAATCCTAAAAGTAAGGTCAGGAAACTTCCTATGTAACTCCGGCCAGACATTGCTCAGGAATCTCGTTATACCGTTCCTGTTTGGTAGATAGTTCAGAGCCCCGACAAACAAAAGACTTCTTTGTATGGGCTGTTCTAAATTCAGACAAAAACGCACGGGAATGTTATGCAACGTGAAAGAGTTAGGGTATTTTGTCTCCGATGGATTAGAATAAAAGCTAATGATACATCTCTTCTGAACTGATTTCCACGCCCTGCGAACAGGAAGAGATCTTAATTTGGGTAATACGGAATGAATGCCTCCTTTAATCTTTTCTGACATCACGTATGATTTTACCGGATTGTCATCGAAATCTACTATCAGCCTGTCGACATACTTTGAAAGACCTAGTTGAGGAACGCTCTGTAGATATCTCACAACAATATAATCGTAATCATTCATTTCTATCAGAGAATTGGCAATCTTGCTCATGGGGCCATTGGCGCGATAAACTTGTCGCTCCGGACTCTTTGCGACCATTGACAATATTCTTGAAAAAGGGCTTTGGTAAAGCCTTTTTGTCTTTTCCTTCGATTCGCTGAAAACGACTTTGCATCCGTCGATGTTTGAGGTGACACAATTGACAAAAGAGCATACATCCACCTGCGCGACCTTCGACAGTGCACGTAAAAGAAGATGTGTTCTCTGACGTCCCCCATAGGAAATATCTTTGAACGGATCCGAATCGATGGAAAAAAATAATATTTTATACAATGAAACTAACCTCCATTCTACTATTTATAGATTATTGAAGTAGGGCGTTGCGCTTGGCAATGAATTTATCCTTGTTTGCAATACGGAATTGTTTTGCAGATTCTTTCGACTGGTTTACGATTTCTATTTCCTGGTCAGATGAAGAAATTCTATATTTATTCCGGAATTCCAACAAAAGGGCCACTTCATCATCATATTTTGCCAACTTTTCAATAGCTTGTAATCTTGTGGTCTTTCTATGATAGTATTGTTGCCATTGTTCTTCGCTGATTTTACTGAAAAACAAATCTGGATTATGGGATATTATATAATCAATCTCTGCGATTAAAGCGATTTCAAACTGCCAGAACGAAGCCAACTCTCCGCGATCCTTAAAAGCGTCATATCTAGCTTTTGTTTTTTGTGATACAGGTTGATCACTGACCGAGAAATCTGTATCAAATGGGTAATTTAACTCTGCAGCTAGTTTGGCAATTGCCTCTTGACCATCTTCCCTTGGCATATCGTATATTTTACGTATTCCATCCTCTATGATATAGATGACTAGAGCGTTGAATTTTTGGGATTTTGTAACAAAAGTCCCGGACAATGACGGATCAAGCAGATAATCTGGTTTTACCATTTTCTCAATATCTGTCAATTCCATCGCCTGTAATCTAAATGCTTTCGATGACGCATCACAATATTGATCTACCAAGGCATCAATCTCTGCCAGCACTGAATCAGCAAGCGCTACCTTCTGTGCTTGAATTTCTTCCGGAGTCGGTTCGTTTGCTTTGTTCTTGCAAGATATCGCCATTGTAGCACAAATTGCTACGAGAGCGATAATGGATGGTGTGCGTTTCATTATTTAATTGTTTATTAGTTTTCTTGACGTAAATATAAAATTATCTTTTTTGTGTTTTTAATGCTTTAGATGTGCCTACAGACCATTCGCGCTTTTGTTTAATTTGAACGACAGGCGTGTCACGTTAAGGCCGTAGCAAAATTTGTAGGTGGGGTTGACTGCGTAATGGTTGAACAGGCGAAGTGCAAATTTTACCTTTTCGTTTGGAGAATCATAAGTCGTTGGTTTATCTTGGAACGTAATAACAGGACAGAACGGCCTGCCCGCGTCCTTGAAGATGATGTCCACTGAATCTGTCAGGCGCAATACGCTGAAATATAAATTATCATTTTTCCTTTTGTCCGGTACATGTTTGATAATGTTGTACAGAAGTTCTTCTGAGGCATGCTCCATCCGGTTTATCATCTCATCAGTCACCCGAGGATCAGATTGTAGAAAACCTTCCATACGCTGCATAGCTGACTGAATGTCGGGGATACCATAATTGACGTGGAGAATTATAGTGGGGCAATCCCAGTCTGGAAGGGAATTGAGTTCATGATTAAACTTACGGTGCATGTAAAGGTACAAAAGGCCTTCAAGCAATACAGCCACGATGAAACTCCACCAGAAAAATTCCTTGAAAAATAAGGCACAAAGTCCGACAAGTATTGGAGGGAATAGATTGATGATGGAAGTAAGAACTGAGTACATTCTGTCTTTACCTATGACCACAAAACCGAGAGATTTCAGTTGTACAAAAGCAAAGGCAATGATGATAGTGACACAGCATCTGAACGGCCACCTTAATGTGTTCATGAGAGATGCGTCATCACATCCGAGCATCTTCATGACAACGTCCGGAAATAATTCGGAAAGAAGTATGACCAGAATAGCAGAGACAGCCATGAACAGAATAGATGCTTTGAATACGTATTTCAAACCTTCAAGATTCTTTTCCCCCAAACTTACCCCGCCGATGGAAAGAATAACTTCAGATGCAGCATTATATAGAAGAATGCCTAATGATACAGGTACGTATGCAAAGGACCATGCCTGGACGCCGTTTTCTCCGGCTACATGTTGCACGCTCTGGTTGAAAATCAAAAGAGCGAACATAAACGCAAGATTGTATATTACTTGTGGAGCCCCTTTTTGGACGTTTGCCTTCAAATAATGAAAGTACTCTCCTTTCATGGACACAGGTCTGAAAGAACACTCTTTTGAAAATAAGTATTTGGACAGGTATACAATAGCAATGCTCTCGGATATTATACAAGCCGCAGCAAAAGAACGTACACCGAGGTTGGTGTATTTGCTGAAAGTGAAAGCCAGGGATAGTTGAATAATTACCAAAAGCAATGAAGACTTTCCACTGATTTCAGGGTGACCGTCTATGGAAACGAAATAATTAAGAGTTAGGTATATTCCGACAGTCATCATCTCAAAGATCATCAGCGAGAGATATTGTAATAGGAGGTCATGGATAAGCCCATGTTCCGGACATAGGTAGTCAACAATAGTATGCCGGAACCCGAATACCAGCGCAATGACACAGGCGGCTTGGAATATCATTGAGGTTATGGAAACAGTGAAATGTTTTTTTATGGAATCATAATCTCCGTTACCAAATGCATTGGCTGCCAAAATCATCGAGCCCTGTGCAAACAGAAGAAGGAATGCAAAATTTAGCTGAAGGAAAGGCCCGTACAGATTCATCGCGGCGATGGCCTCCTGGCATACATTGTTACCTGCGAACAAAGGGTCTGTTATATATGCCACATTCTGTGACATGGATACCAGAATAGCCGACCCAAGGAAAGCAAGATAGCTTTTCCTATCTATGAAAGAATTACGTTTCATGCGCTACTAGTGATGTTCGCAAATTTAACATATTAAAAGTTCGTGGACAAACAATTTCATAAAAAGCAAGGAATATGGCATTATTAAGCAAAATTACCACAAAACAGTTTGGTGGATCCGGAAAAAAAGTGTACCTTGAAAATCTTTATAACCGTACATTAATCAAGTTTACATAGTATTGACTTAATAAAATAAATTCATATGGAAATCACTATCACTGAAACGAGCCCGAAGGATATGCTTATCTTTTTCAAGGGTAAATTGGATACCATGAACGCCCGGCAAGTCAGCGCTGACCTTGAACCAGTCATGGATATACTGAGTACTACTCCAAAAAATATCACACTGGATTTCTCCGACTTGACATACATTGCAAGCGCTGGTCTTCGTATCATCCTAATGCTCCATAAAGCTATCAACAATCAAGGCGCCACCTTCATCATAAAAGGGATGCGTCCGGATGTGTACGAGGTGTTCGAGGTTACAGGCCTTACCGGCTCCATCATTATCAAATAGATTACCTATCCGATGTCTACACGTTCCCCTTTTGCCCGCAAGCTCAGCCTGAAGATTGCCTTGGCCAGCACCATATTACTACTCATCGTATTGCTTAGCGTGACTGCTATACAGGCTGGCATTACACTGAAAAATTGTGCCGCCAACCTTGATAATCAATTGGAACTATGCGCTGAGAAGATAGACGCTGAGTTTGAAGCCATCCAGGAGTTTACCGGCAATACTGGTATACTGATGGATCGCGTGTCGCTGGACGAGGAGTCGTACCGCCAGACACTCACACAGTTGATAGATGCCAACCCTAGTATCTTCGGTATATACGTGTATCTAAATCCTACGCTGGCGGCACAGAGCGGGATAGTTGTTCCTGGTGTCTTCAAGCCTGACGAGGGGGAACCGGCAAAGTTCCTGATTGAACGGAAACCTTTCGTTCCTGAGGAGTATGTCATCTACGACATGGTCTGCGAGCAGATTAAGGAGAATCCATGGTTCGGGCCTTACTTGGAACATACCAAGGAAAAGGATATCTACGAACTGAGTTATATGAGACATTCGCCTGGCTATGACGGTCATGGCAGTATTGTCACCGAAGTGGTAGTCACTATGGATTGGCTGGTTCGCTCACTGCAGACGCTTCGACCATATCCGCACGCAGAAGTTTACCTGATAAACACAGAGGGGAAGATTGTATGTAACTCCGAGCGCGAGATGCCTACCTACGGCGAAGAGTACCAGAAGGACTCACTGGCCAATGCTCAAGTGGTGGACGAACACTATTACGAGGTAGAACGTCAGCACATGTCTGACACCACGAACGTATACAACGAAATCAACCTAAAGGGGCTGATTCAGGGCAAGGCCCGTTTTGGACGCCAGTACACACTGAGCAATGGCTGGACGCTTTGCGTGAACTGCCCATTCAAGGAGGTTTTCGCCGATGTCAGAAAGTCGGTGCTCTTCATGGGACTTGGCATGCTGGCCTGCATAGTGCTGTTATTCATCTTCTGCTCACGTATCATATACAAAAAGTCACGGCCGCTCAACCAGTTCGCCAGCACATCGAAACGCATCGCCCAAGGTGACTTCGATACTGAACTACCAATTATTAAGGATAAGGACGAGGTTAGCCAGTTGCGCGATTCATTTGTTGATATGCAACGCTCCCTCAAACAGTATATTCATGATTTGAAAGTGACTACAGCAGAAAACGAACGCATGGAGAGTGAACTTACCCTCGCCACCGACATACAGCTGCAAGCATTGAAAAAAACATTCCCTCAAAATTCGCACTTCGAAATTTATGCTGCAATGCATGCTGCCAAGGAGGTGGGAGGCGATCTCTACGATTATGTACTGAAGGGTGATAAATTATATCTCTGCATTGGTGACGTGTCGGGCAAGGGCGTTCCTGCAGCTCTTCTGATGATGACAGTAACTATGCAGTTCCGACAGCTCTGTAATAGTACAGATATGACAGTGAGCGAACTGGTCTCAGTCATTAATGATACTGTCGCTGATGGAAACGACAGCGGTTTCTTCCTTACGCTGGCCATAGCGTGCATTGACCTGAACACAATGAAGATGCAGTTCTGTAGCGGTGGACATAACGACATCGTCATCATACCCGCTAATGGTAATGCTTATTACCACAAGGCTAAACGTAATGTGCTATGCGGCATTTTCGCTGGCTTTGCCTTCAAGGAAGAGACTGTACAGCTAGAATCGGGATGCAGGCTATTGTTCTATACCGATGGTGTGGATGAGGCTATGGATAAACAGGATCAGAAATATGGCTATGCCCGCTTACTGGAGTGGGCTGGATCCTCTATGCAGTACACAGACGAGCAATCCGTTGTTGACAGCCTCATAACCAGTGTGGCTACATTCACAGACGGGGCCGAACAGAGCGATGATATCACTATCCTCTCGGTCAGAATGATATAAAGAAGGATTACTGAAGAAGGGCGTTGCGCTTGGCGATGAATTTATCCTTGTTTGCTATGTGAAATTTTTTTACTATCTCTATCGAATGGTTTATCCTTTCTTTTTCGCCACTTGGATCAGTTACTCTGTATTTGTTTCTGAATTCAATTATCTGAGCCATCTCTTCGTCATATTCTGCTAATTTTTTTATTGCACTCATTTTTGATTCCACAAAGATACAGAAGGACCGCCATTGATCTTCCGTAATTTTGCTGAAATACAAGTCGGGATTATGGGCTAGTATGTAACTCATCTCGGTAACGAGCGCATATTGGAATTGCCAGAAATAAGCCAAATCTCCATTTTCTTTACATATATCATACTCCTTCTTGAGACGTTCCGCTCTAGGAAGATTAACTATATCATCAAAAGTAACTGGATGGTTCAGTTCAACTGCCAACTTTGCAATAACTTCTTTGGCTTCATCCATAGGAATATCATAAATCTTCCTGATGGCAAGTTCAACGATGTATATTGCCATTGCATTTACTTTCTGGGATTTAGTCACAAGAGTATTTGCAAATGATGGTTCAAGGAGATAATCTGGTTTAACCATCTTCTCTTCTTCCGAAAGTTTAAATTCGGGAATTCGGAAGGCGCTTTCAGATACCACAAAATATTCATCTGCGATAGCATCAATCTGTGCCAACACCGAATCAGCCAACGCCTGTTTCTGTGCTTGAATTTCTTCTTGGGTGGGTTCTGCGGTCTTGGCATTCTTGCAAGAGACCATCATTGCGCAGCAGACTGCCGCGCAGGTAATAAGAGTGAGGGTACGTTTCATATTTTTGGTAGTGTCGTTATGGATTTACTGCAGAAGGGCATTGCGCTTGGCTATGAACTTGTCTTTGTTGTCGATATGGTATTGTTTTGCGGATGCAATTGATTGGTTGGCCATATCTCTTTGTGCATCGGATGAAGACACAATGGTTTGTTGATGTAATTTCCAAAGATTCGCCATCTCTTCATCATGCCTTGATAATTTTTCAATTGATTTCAACTTTGTCTTAACTCTTGAATAATAACCTTGCCATTGTTCTTCTGAAATCTTATCAAAATACAGATCAGGATTCTTAGTCATTAAATAACCGATTTCGACAGTACAAGCATATTCAAACTGCCAGAATAGAGCTTGATCTCCACATACTCTACAAGCATCATATGTGGCCTTTATTATCTCAGAAAGTGGAGCATCGCTTGTTACATAATCCATATCCAACGGAAAATTTACATCAACTGCAAGTTTTACAATGGCTTCATTGACTTCTTCGAGAGGCATTTCATACAATTTTCTCACCGCCTGGTCAATGCAATATATTGCCAAAGCGCTGATCTTCTGTGCACTCGTAATCATCATGTCCGCCACTTTCGGAGCGAGTAGATAATCCGGTTTTGCATATTTTTCTTCCTCAGTCAATTCCATATTTTGAAATTTGAATGCTTTTGAGGAGGCATCACATAATTGCTCAGCAAGTACATCTATCTCAGCAAGTACTGTATCAGCCAGTGCCTGTTTCTGCTGTTGGATTTTATTTGGATTCTGTCCAGTTGTTTTGCTATTCCTGCAAGATACCATCATTGCGCAGCAGATAGCCACGCAGGCAATAAGAGTAAGAGTACGTTTCATATTTGGTGTTATTATACTGTTTATTGAAGAAGTGAGTTGCGCCCGGAATCGTACTTTTCTTTGTTGGAGACATAATACTGTTTTGCTACCTCAATCGATTGGTTTATACGTTTGCTTTCCTCACCGGACACGGTTCTATTCTTTTTTATAAACTCCTGTACCTTTGCCATCTCCGTATCATACTTTGCCAATTCTTCAATAGCAGCAAGTCGGGTCTGTTTAACAACTGACCAAGCTTGCCACTGCTCTTCTGTTATTTTACCGAGGAACAATTCAGGATTCTGTGAAAGAACATATATAACATCAGTGACAAGTGCCCATTCAAATTGCCAGAAAAGAGCCAATTCATCATTATTCTTGCATTTTTCATAATTTGATTTTATTAGCTCTGATGTAGGAACATTTGCATCTCGTTGATCAAAATCAAAAGGATAGTTCAATTCCGTCGCAAGTTTAGCGATGGCTTCTCCTACCTCTTCCGTGGGCATTTCATATAATTCTCTCACACCCAGTTCCACAACATAAAATGCCAGAGCATTGACTTTTTGTGATTTTGTCACAAAAGTATCGGCAACTGACGGATCTAGAAGATAATGCGGTTTCACCATCTTCTCCTCTTCAGTCAATTTCATGCGTCTGAATATGGACGATTCTGACTGTGCATTCCAATACTGTTCTGCAAACTCATCGATTTGAGCCAACACGGAATCAGCCAGCGCCTGCTTCTGCTGCTGGATTTCTTCTGGAGTTGGTTCTACGGTTTTTGCGCTCTTGCAAGAGACCATCATCGCGCAGCAGACTGCCACGCAGGCAATAAGATTAAGTGTACGTTTCATTATCTTGATTTGTATTGATTTCTAGCAGCGAAGATAGTGATATTTTGCAATAATTCTTCCAGCGATTCACCTCCGACAATGATCTTGCCCCAGACACTCTGGAACGCATATCTGTAGCAGAGGTGGGGCAAAAAGTCTCCACCTCCGCCCGTGACCCACGATTTACGCACTTGAAAGTGAATATCCTGTCGGAGGTGAATTACTGGAAGCAGGTATTTAAAGTAGTCGTCTGTACTTGTTTCTGACGAAATATGATTTCCAGATACCTATTTGCCGCTAAAAAAAACTGACGGACGACCTTTGATGGCCATCCGTCGGTTGTATATATGAATTGATGTTCTTACTGTAGAAGGGCGTTGCGACGGGAAATATAAATATCCTTATGTGCAAATCTCCATTGTATTGCAGATTCTGAATTATAACTCTCCACTTCTTCAGGAGAAAGGTTAGAATATAATTTATTACTACATTCAAAAATTGATGCCATTTCCTCATCATATTGTGCCAGTTCTTCGATTGCAAGATGCAGAGCATTTACCCTTTGATCATATGCCTTCATTTTTTCATCTGTTATTTTATTTGAGAAAAGATCAGGATTCATGATTAACAGGTAACTCATTTCTGTCACAATTGCATACTGGAACTTCCAAAAATAAGTAATATCCCCTCTTTCTTTACAAATTTCGTACTCTCTCCTAATTTTATCTGAAACAGGTACATCGCTGGTTAAATAATCAAAATCGATTGGATGATTTATTTCTGCAGCAAGTTTGACGATAGCCGCATTTGCCTCTTCCGTAGGCATTCCGTATATTTCTCTCACACCCATTTCCATAGCATATATTGCCAAAGCATTTACTTTTTGAGATTTGGTGACAAGATTTTCGGCAACCGACGGATCAAGAAGATAATCAGGCTTAACTATTTTTTCAGCATCCGTCAATTCCATAAGTTTAAACCGGAAAGAATTTGATGAAGCATCAGACAACTGCTCAGCCAACGCATCAATCTGCGTCAAAACAGAATCTGCCAATGCCACCTTCTGAGCCTGGATTTCTTCTTGGGTTGGTTCGGCAGTTTTTGCGTTCTTGCAAGACACCATCATCGCGCAGCAAGCTGCCACGCAGGCAAAAAGAGTAAGTGTACGTTTCATATTTTTTGATTTTTATTTATTTCCAGCGGCGAAGGTAATGATATTTCTGCAATTCAGAGCGTAATCACAAATGAAGTCTTCCGGGATTGAACTGTTCCTGATAAGTTAAGTAGCTTCAGCGACCCGTTGCGAAGCAATGCGGGAGGTTTGGAGGGCAGAGCCCTCCAGTATGAAAAGTGCCACAGGCACCTCTAAAATAAAAGAGTCCGTGGGAACCACGAACTCTATTCTAGAGGTGCCTAGCGGAATCGAACCGCTCTAACTGGTTTTGCAGACCAGTGCCTAACCTCCCGGCCCAAGCACCAATTGGACTGCAAATATAAGGAATTAATTCATACTTCCTACTTTATCTGAGCAATAATCAATGAAAAAACTGATTATCTGCATTTCGTACAAGGATTTGCCAAATTGGTTCCTTGGAATAGAAACCGCTCTAGGTGCTTCCTGACCTTCACTGAGAAGGAAAATCTATCTCTCACGGGCAAAACCCCCGCAATTTGCACGTGAAAGGAGCAAAATGAATGGTATCACGTGCAAAACAGGCGTATTTGAACGTGACACGTGGATGTAAAGCAAGCAGCGACCCGATCAGCAGGGTTTTAGCCCACCGGTCGCAAACAGTTGGAGTTTTGGGCACGAGGAGATCCGAAGGTGAGCCGTTCCCCTGTTACAGGATGGATAAACGAGAGAGAAGCGGCGTGGAGCATAAGGCGGCTGCCTGAAGGATCGCCATAGAGACGGTCGCCCACAATAGGATGGCCAAGGCCAAGAGCATGAGCCGCATGGACACGCAACTGGTGCGTGCGTCCTGTACGAGGAAAGAAACGGACAAGCGCCCCACCGTCAGGAAGCATTGTGATAAGTTCATAGTCCGTCACGGCAGGCTATCCCGAAGCAAAATCGACCATCTGTCGAGGCCGGTCGTAATAATCCAAAGCCAGAGGTAGTGAAATAGTACCTGAAGCCGCAATCGTCGATCCGGAGCCACGAGAAAGACGAGCAATGTAGCTCTTCTCCACTACCCTCTCAGCAAACTGCCTCTCCATGGCTACCTTTGCATCAAAAGACAAAGCATACACCATCACTCCTGAAGTATCCATATCGAGCCGGTGGCAGGAATAAACCTCACGTCCAAACCGAGCAGAAAGCCAATCAATCAAAGAAGATCGCGACGAGGATCTTCCCGGAACCGAAAGCATCCCTGAAGGCTTGTCAACAACAACAATAGAATCATCAGAATAAAGAACGGAAGGTTCCGACAAAGAAAAATCACGTTCGAGCGGATTCTCCTCGACATCAAGACCCTTCATCATCCATTCGAGCAGCGGCCCGCACTTACCAAGGCAAGAAGGATAGAAAGCGCCAGAGAGACGCACCTCCTTCAACGGAGAAGCACCATACCAGAACTCCCCCATCGCCAGAGGCCGCAACTCATTAAGGTATGCATACTGCAACAGTTTAGGAGCGGCGCAGTCCCCGGTTCCACCAGGAGGAACAAGCCCGCGGAGAGAGAACACTTCCCATATCGAAAGTCTCTCTCCAAGAGCATTAACCACCATATATTGATCGAAAATCCACTTTTGAAGAGCTTCCGATGCCTCTTTCCGGCTCGCCTTCAAAGCTTTCACCTCCCGCAACGCATCCGAATCTGAATCCGAAGCAGAACCAGAAAGCGCAGCTATCCGCGAAGAAAGTGCCGATATCCGAGCCTCCTCTCTGCGAAAATAACCGTCAGGCTCAAGGAGATCGAAAATAGGAGGTACGAAACCATCCACACAGCTCAGTCCGGAGACATTCCCAGAAAAAGCATAGAGAAACGACACTGAGCCGGAAGCATCTGCCACCATAAGAACCCCCATCATCTTTCCCTCGGAAAAGAGACCAGAAAGATAAGGATCCGAATCGAGACGATCTACAAGACACCGCGCAGCCTCGGCAACAGAAGGATGCGGTGTGTAACAAAAAGGATAGGTAAATCTGGAAGGAGAACTACTCGACATAGAGCAGAAGTCCTTTAAGATACTCCCCTTCTGGATGATAGATGTTTACAGGATGATCGGCCGGCTGGTTCAGACGATCAAGAATGCGGACATTCCTGCCACATTCTGCTGCAGCACTGAAAACGGCAAGTGCAAACTGCTGCTTGTCAACCACCTGAGAGCAACTGAAAGTAAATACTATTCCGCCAGGTGCCACAGCGGAAATGGCAGCCGCATTGAGTCTCTGGTATGCTCGGAGAGCATTATGAAGAGCTCCTCTGTGCTTTGCGAAAGCAGGCGGATCCACAATCATAAAGTCGTACTTGTCCTTCGGAGCAGACTTTACAAAATCGATAGCATCTTCACAGAAGGAATGGTGCGAAGAAGAGAAACCGTTCAGTTCTATATTCTTGTCCACCAATTCGATAGCACGAGCAGAACTGTCAACGGAATCCACCGAGAGAGCACCGCCGGCAAGAGCATAGACGGAAAAACCGCCGGTATA
>DCGV01000135.1:14279-15966 GCA_002314725.1 Bacteroidales bacterium UBA1769 | reverse complement strand
TTTCGCACTTGCGAAAGTTGAATATATTAATAAGGACGCAAATGTAGTCAAAAAGATTACATTTTGTGTCGCCCAGTCTCTATCGACCTGATTATATCAGGAATGATGAAAATCGGTGATGTACAAATCAATATGTATAGCCAGTCATAAAATGACAGCGGTGCGACATCGAAGAAATTACCGGCGCAATTGACAATGATTATCTGACCTAAAATAATGACCAATGATATCAAGATAAAACCATTGCTGAAGCACTCTGTGAAGCGCTTTTTACCAGTGGTTATAGAGACGATATCTTTCAAAAGGCTGGAGTCGGTCTTGAAATATCTTGCATTGAACAGATTCCAGAACTGCAATAGGACGAATGTTGTAAAGAAAATTCCAGATTCATAGGCTCCCACGTGTGTTTTAACTTTGTCAGTATCAAAGAAACCTCTGAAATACTCACTGACGCAATCCCATGACAACAAATCCTTCACTGATGATACGTCAACGTGCCATAGAAGTTGCCAGAAACCGGTAAGGAATATGAAGAAGATTATTCCGGTGACAATTATCCAATTGAGCATAGACCTGTCAATAATATGTGACTGAGGGTTTCGAGGCTTGTCTTTCATAACCTTTTTGTCTGCAGGAAGAGATGATAATGCCATAGCGGCAAATGTATCCATTATCAAATTTACCCACAGCATCTGGGTGACCGTAAGGGGAGAGTCAACGCCTGTGAATGCCCCAATCAGAACGACCAGACAGGCGCATACATTGATTGTCATCTGGAAAAGAATAAATCTCTTAATGTTCTGATATAGAGATCTTCCCCATAGGATACCGTTATTGATACTTGAGAATGAATTGTCAAGTATAGTAATATCACTGACCTCTTTTGCGCGGGCAGTTCCGTCACCCATAGACAGGCCGACCTGGGCACGCTTGAGAGCAATTGCATCATTTGTGCCGTCTCCAGTAACGGCTACTACTTCGCCAGTTCTTTGAAGAAGCTCAACCAGACGCGCTTTGTCATCAGGTTTTGCCCTTGAAAGTACCTTCAGCGACGGCAATATCTCTATTATTTGCTCATCAGTCATCTTTGCGAATTCTGCACCTGTTATGCAGCAACCATCCTCACTGTCAGAAATCAATGACAATTGTCTGCCAATCTCCATTGCTGTAATTGAGACGTCTCCAGTAACCATTATCACACGGACACCGGCTGAATGGCTGCACATCTTGATTGCATCTTTTACGCCGTCTCTTACCGGGTCAGAAATACCGACAATACCCATCAGTTCAATTTCTCCGCCACTTTTCTGGCAGGCGAAGGCCAATGTCCTCATGGCACGGCTTTGATAGGTTTCGAGTAGGGAAGTGTACTGATTCCTTGTCTCATCTGACATTGATGCCATCGCAAGGATTATCTCAGGTGCACCCTTGATGAATTTCACTATGCTTCCATCAGTGAGAGACTCGGCAGTGGTACTCATGTATTTTGTCTCAGTACTGAAAGGTTCACGCTCGATAACTCTCCATTGATATCTTGTCGTCATATAGTCGACATACATCTCGTTTCGTATCCATTGTAGAAGTGAAACCTCTGTAGGATTGCCTATTCCTTGTATCGTGCCGTCCTCACGTTGTGTCAATTCAGCCGTAGTATTAATTGAAATAGCGGTTGCAACTTGTTGTTGGT
>DCGV01000135.1:11860-14204 GCA_002314725.1 Bacteroidales bacterium UBA1769 | reverse complement strand
GTACAGATAACTGTAGTGGCACCCATTGTCTCGCATGCATGAAGCTTCCTGACGAGATTCTTCGCCTTCAACATCTTTCTCATGCTCAATGCCAGACTCACTGTCACGCTCATAGGAAGTCCCTCTGGGACAGCTACAACTATCAATGTAACGGCAATCATTATTGAACTCAAGATATATTCAACCAATTGAATAGTAGAATATTCAGCAACATTGCCGGAGAGAAGAAGGAAGAGAATCCTTCCAACAAGTATCAATCCTGCAATTAGATAGCTAGCTTTTGTCAAAATCGAGCCCAATTGACCCAACTGATGATTAAGCGGAGTCTCTATATCTTCCTGGCTCTGAATTTTGATTGCGCCTTTTCCCTCCTCAGACTCTGCGCCGACCGCGGAAACGACCATATAACAAGCTCCTTCAAGGATTATTGACCCTCTAAGCAGGAAATTCATCTCATATGATTCATCACCTTTACCTTCAGATTCGGTGGCAAATTTCATCGTATATGGTTCTCCAGTATAAGCCGATTCATCTACTCTGATGCCTTCGCCTTCTATGATATATCCGTCAGCAGGAACTTCATCTCCACCTTCGAGACGTATCAAATCACCCTTGACAACATCACATTTCCTAATATTCTGGATAGAAGGTTTCGATGATAGGGAAGTGCGTCGTATCACCTTTACAAGAGTCTCATCATTGACCTTGTTAAGTATTGAGAACTCTTTATTAGCACGCACCTCGAAATAAAATCCTATTCCTGTAGATAGAAGTATAGCAATCAGTATACCAGCTGGTTCAAACAATAACTTATAGTCTTGGGAGTGACTTATTTCATAAATTGTAACGATGCATGACATTACAAGAATCACACACAAGATAGTGATGATAGGATCCTTGAATTTGTCAAGATAATCAAGCCATACAGATCTCTTCTTGGGGATAGGAATTATATTTTTTCCAATTCCATCCTTAACCTGCGTGCTGTTGGATGAGAGGGCTTTATCCCACAGTTGATAATCGTTTGCCATTTAGATTTCAATATTTGACAAAATTAACCATTTTTTGTTAGTTTTGCGAAGGATAAACGATGCAGCATGACTAATAAAAGTAAAGCAACACGATTTTTAATCGACAGGATTGACCGCAAACTAGGAAGCGTTGAGAAAGAGATAAAATTCGACTGGATATGTATTGTCTGCGGAGTGGCAATCACTGTATTGGCAGCATTTATTTTAGGATTGTCAATCAATAATCATCCTGCATTGTCCATTATCTGCATAATGATCATGTTGTTCGGTCTGTACATTTCTTACATTATGACAATGGAGCTGATCGACGACGTCAAAAGGAAGAACAGCGAAGGACAATAGCCTATTCTTTTATTTAGTCAGCGAGGCTACATAATCCACCATTCTCTCGTATTGTGACTCCATACTTTGAAGAAGTTTGGCTTGGGCTCTTGTGCGTACGAGATTGTGCTCAGGATATTCTATCCGATAATATGTATCCCCGTTGAGATAATCCATCAGAAAACGGAGCGTCTGTTCAAATGTAATAAACAGCCCACTGAAAGCCAGATAATCTGTCTCGATACGTGTCAAAGTATCCTTTCTCTCTGTAAGATATCCCTCCAAATATGCTGCAAACATCCCAAAATCCATTGATACATTGTCCGGATTGCGATCATCCTCTTTTCCTGTATTTGTGTATGAACGCAAAGCATCACCCGTATCATTAAGCGATGTACCGCTCATCACGGTATCAAGATCTATTACACACAACACATCGCCGCTTTTTTTGTCGAAAAGTATATTGTTAATCTTTGTATCATTATGACATACACGGCGGGGGATAGTGCCGTCTTCCACTTTATTCCAGAAATCCAACATCTGTTCCCGGCGGGAGTTGATGAAATCTATCTCATAACGGACAGCTTCTGCACGTTTTGCCAAATTTACCTCAAGTGATTCATCCCACTGTTGAAATCGCCATCTGATATTGTGGAAGCCTTTGATTGTCTCAAAAAGCGGTTTGTCAAAGTCGCTGAGCAGGCTCTGGAACCTTCCAATGCCTTTTCCGCCGAGTTTTGCAATCTCAGTAGAACTGTTTTCATTATATGTAGTTGTTTCATCAATGAAGAGACATACAGCCCAAAAATTGCCATTCTCATCCTTGTAATAATGACGGCCGTCAATTGTATCAATCACAGTTAGTGTCTCACGCAGTGGATTTTTAACCTTTTGCTTGAGATGTTCTGTAACAGTCACAATGTTATCCATCATAGCCGGTACATCTGGAAAGACGTTATGGTTTTTATTCTGAAGGATGTAGTCAGGATTGT
>DCGV01000135.1:0-11808 GCA_002314725.1 Bacteroidales bacterium UBA1769 | reverse complement strand
GATTGTATTTCTCCCTGGATTTTGAACTTTCTTGCAATATCTTCGATAGATGTCATTATAAGATGTAGTTATTACCTTAACAAAGATAAATCAAAATAATTAATATACGCTAAACACACATATATGTGATTTTAATACAATTTATATTATGTTAAATAGTAAATATGATATTTCCCTATTTTGATATGATAAAAATATTGAACCTAAATTTTGATAGAATTAAGTATATTTGCATAGGATTACGCTTATAAATGTCAGTACAAGATAATATACCTTTAGTACCGCTGCCGGAAAGATTGAGACCTAAATCTCTTGATGAATATGTAGGTCAAGAGCATCTTGTCGGCAAAAATGCGATTCTCAGGAAGATGATTGAAACTGGGAATATTTCGTCATTTATTCTTTGGGGCCCTCCGGGTGTTGGTAAAACTACTCTTGCTCAAATTATAGCAAATCAATTGAATCGTGAATTCTACACTTTGAGTGCTATCAGCGCAGGTATTAAAGATGTTAGAGATGTTATTGAGAAGGCAAAAAATGTAAGAATGTTTGCCACACATGGTGCTCCGATTCTATTTATAGACGAAATCCATAGGTTCAGCAAAGTTCAACAGGATGCATTGTTAGGTGCAGTTGAGAATGGTACGGTAATTCTGATCGGTGCAACTACTGAAAATCCATCTTTTGAGGTTATTACTCCCCTTCTTTCCAGATGCCGTGTTTATGTCCTTAAAAGCTTGGAAATCAAAGATTTAGAAACCCTGCTAAATAGGGCTATCAAAGATGATATCTACTTGAAAGAAAGGAAGATAGATGTGAAAGAAACAGAGGCTCTATTCAGACTGTCCGGCGGTGACGGCCGCAAACTGTTAAATATCATTGATATAATTGTTTCTTCTTTTCCAAATGATACTGACGTAATCATTGACAATGAAATAGTTACGAGCAGACTTCAGGAAAATATAGCATTGTATGACAAGAATGGAGAGCAACATTACGATGTTATATCAGCATTCATCAAGAGTATGCGTGGAAGTGACCCTAATGGTGCAATCTATTGGATGGCAAGAATGATAGCAGGAGGTGAAGATCCACTGTTCATCGCTCGAAGGATGTTGATTCTCGCATCGGAAGATATCGGCCTGGCAAATCCAAATGCAGCGCTTCTGGCACAATCTTGTTTTGAGGCTGTTCACAAAGTCGGAATGCCTGAAGGACGTATTATCCTTGCAGAGACCTGTATCTATCTGGCGACAAGTCCAAAGAGCAATTCAGCATATATGGCCATCGATGATGCATTGGCAGCCGTAGAAAAGGGTGAGCCAGCACCGGTGCCATTACATTTGCGTAACGCTCCTACCAAACTGATGGATGAGCTGGGTTATGGCAAGGAGTACAAATATGCCCATGCATTCGAAGGCAATTTCGTAGATCAGGAATTCCTTCCAAAAGGTTTGGAGGGCAAGAAATTCTATGAGCCGGGCAATAATGCCCGTGAAGCTGAAATCCGCAAGAGACTCCAATCGGAGTGGAAAAAATATAATTATTAGTGAAGGACCGCAAGTGTCAATCCAATATTGAAGGTATTGCTCAAAATGGTCTGATTTGTCCATTTGACTGTATAATAACTCTTCAGATAGATGAATTTGAATGGTTCATACGCAACTCCCGCTGAAACAATATTGATTTGGTTGTTTAGAGCCCTGTTCTCATTGAAGAATTCATACTTTGCAAACGGCATAAGTCTATGAGATTCATCGCCATCCAAGATTGGTTTGAATCTAAACTGATATCCCAAAGTTATATACGCACCGTTCGACCTAAATTTGTCAGAATTGTTATTAGAACTTGCTGTAACGCCTGAAACATATTCACTTCTGGCATATAATCCTTTAGAAGGATTGTAATGAAAACCAAAAGCGACGCGGTCGCGAACGCCATTTGATATTTCATTCTTTGTAAAAGTACCTTTATAGAAAGATGCGGATACGTTCAAATCCTTGTCATATGGATAAACCTCTATCTTTCCTGTTATATTTTTTCTATTATCATTATCGGCAGACATCAATTCATAACCGTTCAGAAGTGCAACGGTATAGTTTAATCGATTGAAATGCTCTCCATTTTTCTCACTGTCAAAAGCGGATCCGGATATTGACATACCAAGGTCTCTACCACCTGAATTAATACCACAAACATCATTATAGCCAACCAACTTGGTGATAACCATATCGAATCCTGTCTCAAGATTAGAAGGAATCATTTCACTCTCGATGGTATAAGGGATTTTAATCTGTCCAATATTAAAATTGAAATATTTATTAAACTTAAGCGTCATATAAGCCTCACTAAGAACCTTATCGGAAAAAAGATTTGCTCGTACAGTATATGCCAAATATTTGTTAACGTCACCCATGAAGTATACACTGGCAACATTGATATTCAATTTATGCTGCAAATTATTATCGACACTTGAAAATGAATTGTTAGTACCAAAAAGAACTAGCTGTCTATGTTGTCCATAAGAATGGAATTGAAACGATAACAAAACTATCGATAAGATACAAACCCTAAAAAAAATCTTTCTCATATTATCTTAACTTTTCAATAACAGATCTACCCAATTGAGTCTTTGTTTCAATATGAACTAAAACTGATGAAACGAATTTATTTGATTCGAAAGTACCTCGAACCTGTTCAAAATCATTGATAGAATCGGCTCTGTCGCCGTCTATTCCAAAACTTGTCATAGATGATAATGAAAACTCCTTCTTGGCATCTTCATAAACCATTCTATCAAGAGTGGTGACTGCATCAATCCACTTCCCTATTATTTCAATGACATCTTTACGTGTTATGGTGTCAGGATTAAGATTGAAATAGTCGAACAATTTTGAGTAAGCCCACGTCCACTCATATTCATAATAATTGTCATACATCTCTTTAAACCGTTCGTTAATCGCTTGAAGAGAACCGACTGAGCCATTTTCAACATCATCAAGAAGTTTATTCACCGCACTCTTTGGAGTGATTAGTCCACTGATATCAGACCAATCCCCTAACCCTATATCTGTTGACGGTTTTAGAACAGCCCTTAATTTTTCATCAGAGTCAATTACATTATCAGCTATTCTTGAGATTATTGAGTTACCAAGGAATTTTGTTATCCCAAGATTATAATACACTCTTCCTGATTTCAAAGAGGAAGAAGCTATATAACATTTATTATAAAAATATTCATCCTTTTTATCTTTCTCAAAAGATTTTAGAATCGCATCTCCAGCCATCATCTTTTGTATAGTAAAAGGACTGAGTAGGTTAAAATTAATAAAATCAAGTCTGTTAGGATCTTTTCGATTATCTCGGTTAGGCCACTTCTGAGCATCACGTATTGTTCCTACAGAACGAAGATTAGTTCCAGGAACTAACACGCTCTTATTGTCATTCTCAATTAGATATGAGAATGGAAGGTCAGTAGTATTTGGATTACCGATATGACGTCCCATTACCAGCGAGAATGCACCAATCTGAGCTGGAAAGAGAATATAGGAGTCTGAGGTTGTTTTCACTCCCCTCTCAAGAATACCTTGGTGAATAGGACCAAGCTTGTACATATGATTGCTTTGGTTGGACCCGGAACCGGCATTCATGAATGAGAACATACCAGCTATCAGAAGAGTGGATTTATGGTGTGTTACAGTATATGGACCAGCGAAGATAGAACAAGCCTCTCCATTGGCACCGAAACAGTTTGAGAAAAATAATGAATCAATTGCAGAGAAACCTGAGACAAGTTCACATGCTTGTCCAATGAAACATCTTTCAACTGTTACACCCTCCCTTATCTTGGCACCTGAAGAGATAATAAAATCTTTACAGGTAACATTGTATCCTATTGAAACCGGATCATCAATATTGCTGTTTACTGTACCATTCTCAAGAAGATTTGCCCCCTCAATCATGGCAGAGTCACATATGTTTACATTCTTTATTTTCCCAACATTGATTATAAAAACATTGTCACCTACAGCTCCGCAATCACTGGAATGTTTTGTTTTGTAAAAGTCAGAAATATCTTTAATACGCTGCTGAAATACAGGACGATGTCTGTATAAGGTAACGAAATATGCAAGATGTGAAGATAGTTTGATGTGAATAGGTACTTCCCTACCTCCGGTTTCATTCAGTACTGCTACCTCTGTGCCATTACCGAATGATGAAACGCCATCTACATACATCAAGCTGACGTTTTTAATATATGATCTTTTTCCAATGGTGTAATTGGAGATATAATTCTCAATATTCTCTATACAACTGTCATCTCCGATCTCTACATTGTGAAGAGTGGCATATCTGACACCGGAACGCTTTGTCATCCCACCAGGCAATTCAAAGTAACTGTCGAAATTGCCTAATTTCACTACTCCGGAGAATGAGACTTGAAAGATGCGTTTCGGATTAAATCCATCCTTAACGAAGACATTGTTCCAATCCTCGGCAATACATAAATTAGCCTTTAGTGAATCAATCTCTTTACATGTAAGATTTCTGTACATATGAAATGAATAGATATACTATACAAAAATAGGTATTTTTAATCAATTTAAGTAGCCTCTCAAATCAATTGGCTCAATTTTCTTATATTTGTAAAGTAGAATGTTATTAAATAGCTTTCTATAATATGTCATGTATATAGGTATTGCAGGAAATATAGGTTGTGGAAAGACTACACTCACGGAGATGCTTTCGGAGCACTATAAATGGACACCTAAGTATGAGTCAGTCACTTACAATCCTTACCTCGAGGATTACTACAAAGATATTCATCGTTGGTCCTATAATTTGGAGACATATTTTCTCGCTCACAGATTCAAGGATATCCTTGACATTGCGTCTTCAAATGAGACTATTATCCAAGACCGAACAATATTTGAAGGAGTTTATATTTTCGTAGCCAATAACCTTGAGATGGGCAATCTGTCCAAACGCGATTTCGACACATATATGGATCTGTTCAACACCATGATATCCATGGTGAAACTCCCTGACCTCCTGATATACATAAGATCTTCAGTTCCACACCTGGTTGGACAGATTCAGAAAAGAGGACGTGACTATGAACAATCCATCAGCCTTGATTATCTATCTAATCTCAACGATAGATATGAAAAATGGATATCTGAATATTCTGGCCAGATAATGATAATCGACGGAGACTCTATGGATTTCAAAAACAATCCGGAGGACTTCGAAAAGATTACAAATCGCATAGATGCTATGCTATACGGCCTCTTTTAATCATTAATATTATGGGAAGGAAGAAACCTATAGTCGCTTTGATTTATGACTTCGACGGAACCTTATCTCCTGGTAACATGCAGGAATTCGGTTTTATTCAATCTGTAGGCAAAACTCCGAAAGAGTTTTGGGAGATGAGCAACTCCATAGCAAACGGTCAGGACATGAGTCCGATCCTTGCCTATATGAAACTTATGATTGACGAATCGAAAAGGGCTAACATCACCCTTACCCGTGATAAAATAGTCTCTTTCGGCCACTCTATTGAGTTATTCAATGGAGTAAAAGAGTGGTTTTCACTAATAAACAATTACGGTGAAAAGCATGGTGTCATAATTGAACACTACATCAACTCATCCGGACTGATTGAACTTGTCGAGGGCTCGCCTATTGGAAAAGAGTTCAAGAGAATATTTGCATCCTCTTTCTGGTATGACACTAACAATATAGCGGTATGGCCAGCAGTAGCTGTCGATTATACCGGCAAAACTCAATTCCTTTTCAAAATCACAAAAGGGATTATGGAGATTAGTGATGACAGAAAGGTCAATGAGAGTCAAAAAGATGATCAAAAGCCTGTACCTTTCACGAATATGATCTATTTTGGTGATGGTGAAACAGACGTACCTTGTATGAAGATTGTCAAGATGTTTGGTGGTAATTCGATAGCTGTATACCAAGATAAACCTGAAAAGGTAAAAATAGCTCGCAAATTGCTCAAACAAGAACGGGTAAATTTCATCTGCAAAGCTGATTATTCGAAAGAGAGTAAGATGTACGAGATAGTAACTACTATCATCGACAAAATTAAATCTGAGGATAATTTTAATAAACTAAGAAGAGAGATTTCCAAATAGAAATGAAAGTATCCCCAGTGAAAAGAATCTCAGTTGTACTACTGATACTTTACATAGGAGTATTGTGCTATTTATATTTTGGCAATCCTATGACCCCGGAAGAGTTACCAAAGACATTTCTATCCTTACCAATGGATAAAATTGCTCATTTCCTTATGATTCTACCTCTTCCAATACTTCTTTTCTGGTCATTTGCCAAGTCACACAGTATAAAAGAGCTGGGAATAATCTCTTTTTTTAGCATACTCTTTGTCTCTATCCTCGAAGGGACACAGAATGCCATTAATCCACAGAGACAGAGTGAATTCTACGATTTATTGGCGAATTACGTCTCTATAGTGTTTGTTTCCTTGATAATATTGATAGGCATTCTTACGAAGAGAAGCTAACGATAAAATAGCTTCAATATTGCAGACATCACTGAGTCTATCTCTTCTTGGCAGGCAAGGGATTCTATTGGAAATCCCAACGAAACAGCGCAATAATCATCACCAACATAGGCGACGCCGGCAGAAACTCCATTCTCAACATACCTGAAAACAGTGTAAGCACTCTTGCTGGCAGGAGCTATACCATCCACCATTTCATTTGCATACCTTTCCGAATTATAGTCAGTTGTATAACTCACCTCTATACCTTGAGGAAAATGCAAGACGTTATTTACCGATCTCACAGAACCATCTTTTATGGCGAGGTGTCCAACATTGTCAAATTTCAATATTTTCTTGACAAACTCTTTTGAAGGTTTGGTAATAGTTGCATCAAAGAGTGAATCACGTTCATATTGATACTCCTGATCCCATATATCAAATGCTATATTCGAGCCAGAGACAATAATGTTTCCGCCATTTGACGAATAAGTACTCAAGGCCTTTTGTATTTCGTCGGTAAAGACTCTGTATTTGAGCGCAGTCAGGCTATCGCTTCCAATTTTAGTCGTCACTTGTTTACCACAGATCAAATCAACAACGTCATATTTGGAGAGATCAGTGCTAGAAATCGATTCATTGCTTATAGATGAAAAGTTATAACCTGAAGCCATTATGGCAGCACCATGAATTGACGGATAATCGAATGTATTGCCAGCTATTCTTTTAGTTTCATAATTGTTCAAAGAGTGTCCAAATCCTGAATTATCATCATTTACCCATGGCATATCTCTTCTGAATTCAATTTGAGAGCCGACAAAAGAGTTGTCGTAGCCAATTGCCACTCCCCTGTCAATATCATCTCTAAACCCGGCAACAGTATTATCTGGCGTAGAAAAATTAGAAGCAGCTGAAACACGGTCAAAATTATTGATTATCAATACATTTCTGGCGCTTTCCTCGATTACTCCTATAGATAGTATTTCTGATGGGAAACTCTCTCCACCACTATTGGCAGCTGTTACTTTATAACTGTATATATGACCCTTTTGTATAGGGAATATCGCATCTTGCGCATTAACAACAGTACCATTATCCCAGCCGGAACCATCTTTCATCTGATATACAATATAACTATCAGGATTGGCAGTGGACTCCAAAGGATCAATGGTAGCGGACCATGACAATTTTGCAGATAGACCCTTCATGGAATCATTTACATTCTCACATTTAAAGCTATTTACAGGCAAAGGCTGTACAGTATAATCGCATCCATTTTCAAAAGCCAAATATTTCAAAATTCCTTTATAAATAGCTCTGGATACATTGAATTTAAATGATGGATCATTACCATATCTCATATCTGCGAAATTCTGATGTGAGAGCAATTCAATTATTATTGATGGTACATCAGGTATTTTTGTCTCAGAGTATGCCTTGTCAAGTAATTGTCTTCTATTCCATTCTTTTGAATATAGTGATCGTATGTCATCAACTATTTGTGTCTGGACCATATCTGCATAATCTCTAATTATAGAGCGATCCTTACCATTTGGGAAAGTTCTCTTGCCATCACTGTTTTTCATTGTGTAAATGGCCATTGTTCCAACTATTGAATCATTTGGATACGTCCCGGCATCAGAGTGCAGCGCAAAAGCCAAATCAATTGGGATGCTATACCCTTGTTTATCAGGGTTAAGATAAGAGCCGGCTGTGAGAGCATTTACCCACAAACCTCTTGAAGCAACATCATCGGCGTAATCATCCTCTTTTGAAGAGTAAACATCGCTGCTCATACCTGACCACTGAAGATAGTATCTTGCTGCCTCCGCAAAGCGAGGTTTCCCAGAGGTTTCAGGTAAAACATCAGTAGTATTAGAACTATCATCAGGAGTGCGTCCAATATTGCCCATTCCACCACCGAATCTAACAGCATCCGCAGAGATAACTTTGTGTAAATCAATCGATTCAGATTCCAGAATAACGCCTTGATTTTGTATTTTTCCCTTTTGAAAAGTGAACGTACCTAGATAAATCCATGTTCCACCGCCCATTGTCTGATTCACTTCAAAAGATGTGACTCCTCCAGAGTGATAGACATTATATTTCACATTATCACAACTGTTTTCAAATGATTGATATGAGATATAGACTGCATACTCCCCACTCTCCGGAATATCAGGAATCCATGATACCTTAAGATTCTCTTTACCTTTTGATACTCTTGCCGTTCCCATTTCAAAAGGATTTTCACCTTGGGTATAAAATTGCTTCTTTTTGAACCCACTGATGGGACTGGTATTCCAATTGCCTATTTCCGAATATTCTCCATTACTATTTTTATCATCGTTATCAACAATAACCTCATTTGCATTAGTATCTCTCTCCCTGGCAAGCAATACATTGGCTCCGGCATTTTCAAGCATTGGAACTAAAAACGGAAAGACAAAACTCTGTGTAAACAGATCTTCTATAGTTTCAAAATATCTGGCTCTCTGCCATTTCCACCTCATCTCAGACTTATTGTAATAATACCCATGACTCGGCCATAGTGCCAAATGCCTATTTTGAAGACCTTTCGTTGGAATAGATTGTGAAGAGATATTCCTTACCAATGGAATTATCGGAAGTTGCTCTTGGGATACCCTAACAGTATCAGTTGAAAATATGTTTGATTTAAGTTCTTCCAGTGAATATCCATTGGAAAAGACCTTGAAATTGGCCTTATAAAGGTTATACTTCGTTGGTAAATTCCGTTTAATTATAGAATAGACCGAATCAATCTGCTCATCTCTAAAAGGGTAAGCAGAGAGAGCGTTATTAAATGTAATCTGAAGCCCATTCTTAGTGGAAATTTTGGAAACCTTCAGATCGCCTCCAAAAGCAAACTGTTCTAGATATATCTGAACAGAATCTGCAACAGGTTGAAACAGAGTAGTTACAGATTGTGCGGATAGGTTATGACAGAGAAATAGAGTTATTAATAATAACACCAGCCGATATCTAATCCGATACATTCTTTTTTTCTGTTTTGAGATGAACATATTGTTGATAGGAAAAAATCACAATTTGTAAATACAAATATACCCCATTTATTAAAAAAAACATTATTGAATGAACAAGATAATTATTATAAGCCTTATTATCAATAAGATAACTATTTGCGAATATTAATTGAAGTAATTCTATCCTTTCAATCTTGTATGTTACTATAATTTTGCCAAAAAAAAATATGGAAAATATTCTGGAAAAAGCGATAAATTTGGCGAAGGAAATACATTATGGAGAACTTGATAGAGATGGTGATCCTATCATCGAGCATCTATTAAGGGTTATGGCGGAAGGTAGAAGTTTGGAAGAGAAGGTTGTTGGAGTCCTACACCATTCGTTTGAGACAACTGAAGTGAATGCGCTGGATTTATTGCGGGAGGGATATCCCACAACGATAACTGATGCTTTACAAACTTTGCGTAGAAGAGAAAACGAAGTTTATGGAGATTATCTGGACCGAATAAAGAGTAATCGATTATCAGCAAGAGTAAAGATCAACGATCTCTCTGATAAGCTCAATATTCGTAATCTTCGCTATCTGTCCCAAAACAGATATTATGAACTGCGTTTCTTTCTCGCAGCCTATCGCTCTCTGCTGGGATTACCTATCGGCACTGCAGATTGTGATAGGCTTTACGGCAAAGAATGAAAAACCTAATATATTCTCCTATGATGAGAAATAGTTAGAGTATGACCAAAAAAGCCATTTTACTGGACTTTGATGGTGTAATAGTTGATACTGAGACTACCTACACCGAGTTCTGGAATCAAGTTGGAAAGGATTACCTTGGAGATCCACAATTTGCCTATAAGATAAAAGGGCAAGTTTTATCCCTGATAATGAGCACAAATTTTAAAGATGAAAAAACCATCTCTGAAATCGAGGATAAAATAGACAAATTCGAGGAGTCGATGGAGTATCCATATATACCTGGTGCATTGGAATTTCTGGAACATCTCCATAAAAATAACATCAATTCGGCTATCGTAACCAGTTCAAACAGAATCAAAATGAGCCATGTTTATAAGATTCATCCAGAACTGCTGGAATTGGTTAACAAGGTATTTACGGCTGAAGATTTCACCAAATCTAAGCCCGATCCGGATTGTTTCCTACGTGGAATGGAGTTTTTTGGAGCTACTCCTGCAGATACAATCGTATTTGAGGATTCATTCCATGGCCTTGCTGCTGCCCGTGCATCTGGTGCTACAGTGGTAGCTCTTTCTACAACCAACCCTGAAGAGACGCTAGTTGAACTTTCGGATATTATCATTCCGAACTTTAAGGATTTGTCTTTTCTAGATGATTTATTGTAAAAATTAATACCTTTATAGGTCGTAATATAGGATGTAAAATAGGCTGTAACTAGATTTCAACCAATAATATTTATTATACTATGAAAAATTATTTTGATTTAACTGGAAGAGTGGCGGTTGTTACAGGTGCCTCCACAGGATTGGGACTTCAAATGGCTAAGGCATTTGCAAGTCAGGGTGCGAACATTGTTCTATTGGCTCGTCGCCAAAATTTATTGGAAGAAAATGCTGCAGATATAAATAAAGAGTTTGGAGTTGAAGTATTGCCATTTGCATGTGACATCACCGACACTGCGCTAGTTCAAGCAGCAGTAGATGCTACTATGGAAAAATTCGGGCGAGTTGATATATTGGTCAATAATGCAGGTACAGGTGCAGTTGCTCCTGCGGAAGATATCACAGATGAGCAATTTGACAATGAATTGAAGGTTGACCTTTTCGGTACTTTCAAATGTGCACGTGCTTTCGGTAAAATAATGATTAAACAGCAATATGGACGAATTATCAATATTGCATCAATGTACGGTCTTGTAGGAAATATGGCAGCACCTTGCTCTCCATATCACGCTGCAAAGGGTGGTGTAGTAAATTTGACCCGTGGTCTTGCAGCTGAATGGGGTAAACATGGCATTACAGTTAATGCTATCTGCCCAGGTTACTTCTGGACCCCTCTTACAAAGGCCACTTTGGAAACAGACTGGTTCACTGCTTACGCAAAAGGTGCAGTTCCTGTTGGCCGTTATGGCAAAGAGGGTGAATTGGATACCGTAGCCCTATTCTTAGCAAGCCCTGCAAGTACTTACGTCAACGGCCAGGCAATTGCAGTTGATGGAGGTTATACTTGTATCTAAAAATAGTACTTTGGATCATAGCCAAGAATAGCTATTAACAATCCCCCCCCCAGACCGTCCGAAAAG
>DCGV01000092.1 GCA_002314725.1 Bacteroidales bacterium UBA1769 | reverse complement strand
GTCCCTGCAATGGATTGACCCTATCAATCCAAATTTACCACCAGTGTTCATGCTTGATGTGCAAGATGTGTTGTTGTGACACAACAACAATTTCTCCGCTTCATTGGACCCTCTACTCTTGCCTCATTGTAAAATACAGATATTGTCTGACCTCATTTTTACTCACAATTCAAAATTAACATGAGAAATGGAATAGTGTGTGCTTTGAGTATCAGTTCCTCCATAGTATCATTCACAAGATGAAAGAGTTTTGAGATGTGTCATGGGAATTTTTACTAACTTTGTTTATTTAAGCAGAAGAATAGCACATAATTTAATGACAAAGCAAATCAAATCCAGAGAAAGAGTCACAGAACGTGGCGAAGTCTTCACGGCGGAACGTGAGGTCAACGCTATGCTTGATCTGGTAAAACCGGAGTGTATTCGACCGGATTCCCGCTTCCTTGAACCTGCCTGCGGAGACGGGAACTTCCTCTCCGCAATTCTTGAACGGAAATTGGCAGAACTCCGCCGCAGATATAAATCAGCACATCGCAGTTACGAGATACACGCTGTCGAAGCTATCGGCAGCCTATATGGCGTTGATATAATGAGGGACAATGTGGAGGCCTGTCGTCAGCGGCTTTTCAATATCTGGGATCGTGAATACACCTCTCTTTGCAAAGATGACTGCTCCAACGACACTCGGGACGCAGTCCGTTTCATTATAGGTCGCAACATTATCTGCGGAAACGCTCTTACCTTGATGTGTGTTGATGAGGCTGGAAACGACACTTCAGAGCCCATTGTCTTCTCAGAATGGGCATTGATTGGCACCACACAGATGCAACGTTCAGACTATACTCTTTCAGACCTTCTGCTTTATAGAGACAACACGAATCCCGACGGCAACCTCTTTGCTCGTGACGATGACGAGGAAGACACCGAAGGCGTATTCCTGAAACGATACACAACCCATTACAAAAAAGTACACCAGAATGGATAACGGGTTATTTCAAAACATCTACAATCCTGATGTCTTGTCGTGCATAGCAAACCTCAGTAACGACGAAGTCTTCACTCCGCCGGAACTTGCCAACAAGATGTTGGATATGCTGCCGCCGGAACTTTTCGAGAATCCGGACACCACCTTTCTTGATCCGGCTTGTAAAAGCGGTGTGTTTCTCCGTGAGATAGCAAAGCGCCTCATCAAAGGTCTGGAGCCTCAGATGCCAAATCTTGAGAAAAGACTTGAACATATCTATACGAAGCAGCTGTTCGGAATCGCAATCACCGAATTGACAAGTCTGCTCTCACGTAGAAGCGTATATTGTACAAAGTATCCAAGTAGCAAGTTTTCTCTCTATCAATTTCCAGAAGAACACGCTCAGGGGAATATTCTTTATCAGAGAATTCAACATACATGGGACGGAGATAAGTGTAAATATTGTGGAGCTTCTAAAAGCGAATATGACCGAGATAGTGAGTTAGAAGCCCATGCATATCAGTTCATTCATGTCATTAATCCAGAGGAATTATTTAAGATGAAATTTGACGTTATTATAGGAAATCCTCCCTATCAACTCAGCGACGGTGGTAATGGAGCAAGTGCAAAACCGATATACCAACTATTCGTTTCTCAAGCAATGAAGCTCAATCCCACTTATCTTTCTATGATTATTCCAGCTCGTTGGTATGCAGGAGGAAAAGGATTGGATGATTTTCGGGATATGATGCTCAAGAATAATCATATTAAGAATCTGGTAGACTATAATAACAGTGCCGATTGTTTCCCTGGCGTATCAGTTGCCGGTGGCATTTGCTATTTTCTTTGGCAGAAAGACTATAATGGTCCATGTAAAGTTGTCAATTTCAAAAACAACGAATTCTCAGAACCCGTGGAAAGAAAACTCTCCGAGTATTCAACTTTTGTTCGTGATAATGAATACATTAAGATTATTCGAAAAATTCAAAAGTTGAATGAACCGACAATGGATAAGGAGGTTTTTTCTCGTAATAGTTTTACACTATCAAGTAACGAAAGAGGTCATAAGGTGAAATCCTCTGGTGATTGTGCGCTATTATCAAGCGAAGGATATTCTTTCATCAATAAGGATGCATTTACAGATCGTGAGAGAATATTGGACAAGTACAAGGTCATTATCACCTATGCTATGTCTGGCGGTAACAAACCCGGCACAGACGGGAAATATCAGATAATTTCATCCCTTATGTCGTTACCTCCTCAATCTGTATGCACAGAAACTTATCTCGTATTAGGTGCTTTTGAAAATGATATTGAGGCCAAGAACATGGTTTCTTATGTTAAAACAAAATTTTTCAGGTTCCTTCTTCTTCAAGCCTTGTCATCTATTCATATCACAAAGAGCGTTTTTCAGTTTGTTCCACAGCAAAATCTAAAAATAGAATGGACCGATGAACTCTTGTACAAGAAATATGAATTATCAGCAGATGAGATTACCTGTATTGAATCTGTAATTAGGGATATAGAATAAACATTTTTAATGGACATTCAATCATTTTTCCCTCAGCGCCCAGATGCAGTTCCGACGATATACGCATATCGTCTTGTCGGCGTTGAATCTCATAAAGGCTATCTGAAGATTGGTTACACCGACCGTGACGCAGAGACTCGAGTCAAAGAGCAGACCAGCCAGACACGTGTTCCATACGAGATAGTTCTTCAAGACTCCGCAATGTGCAATGATGGTTCCTGCTTTATGGACCACGATGTGCACGCCCTGCTCAAGAAACAAGGATTCCGGCAGCTCAATGCAGGAGAGGACAAAAACGAATGGTTCAAATGCACCGTGCAGGATGTTATGGCCGCTATTGTCGCCCTCCAGACAGGAACTGCCAATATTGAAAAACGCACTCAGACTTTTGGCATGCGCCCTGAACAAGAGCGTGCTGTGATGATGACTGAGGGATATTTCAAACAGCAGAAGATTGATGAACCTGATCGCACTCCAAAATTCCTTTGGAATGCAAAGATGCGCTTTGGAAAGACCTTTGCCAGCTATCAGTTGGCCAAGAGAATGGGCTTCAAACGCATCCTCATTCTTACATTCAAGCCCGCTGTTGAATCTGCGTGGAGGGATGACATTGTAAGCCACGTGGACTTCGAAGGCTGGCAGTTCATATCCAATAAGGACGCAAAGAATAACAGTCTCAATATTGACCAGGAATACGCCCGTGCTGACAAGTCCAAGCCTATCGTAGTGTTCGGTTCTTTCCAGGATATGCTGGGCACAGCAGAAGGTGGTGGCATCAAGGCAAAGAATGAGTTTATTCATACCGTATCCTGGGATATCGTTATTTTTGATGAATACCACTTCGGAGCATGGCGTGAGCGTGCAAAGGACCTTTTTGAGAAGGAAGACGAAGAGGCTGCCGTTGAATTCGATGCCGAGAAATATCAGAACGATGAAGCAGGAAACGCAATCAACGAGTCTTGGCTTCCTATCTCAACCATCCATTATCTCTATCTCTCAGGTACTCCGTTCCGCGCCATCAACAGTGGAGAGTTCATCGAGGAACAGATATTCAATTGGACATATTCAAACGAACAGGAAGCAAAAACAAACTGGAAAGGCAGCAACAACCCATACGCCGCCCTTCCTCGTATGGTAATGCTTACCTATAGGATGCCTGACGAGATTCAGGAAGTAGCCAAGAATACCGAGTTCGATGAGTTCGATCTAAATGTGTTTTTCAGCGCAGAAGGCACCGGCTCAAAGGCGAAGTTCAAATACGAGAACGAAGTACAGAAATGGCTTAACCTTATCCGTGGAGGCTATCTCCCTTCAAGTGTAGATGATTTGAAGTTGGGACAGGACAAGCGTCCTCCTATGCCGTTTTCAGATGTGCGACTTCTCAACTTACTCTCGCATACTCTCTGGTTCTTACCGAATGTCGCATCGTGCCATGCTATGGCCAACCTTCTCGCACAGAAGCAAAATTCCTTTTATCACGATTATAAGGTTATTGTTTGTGCCGGCACTCAGGCCGGTATCGGTCTCGATGCCCTTGTCCCTGTCCAGAACGCAATGGCAGATCCTCTCCAATCAAAGACCATTACCCTTTCTTGCGGCAAACTGACAACAGGTGTGACAGTCAAACCGTGGACCGGAATCTTTATGCTCCGAAACCTCAAGAGTCCGGAAACATATTTCCAGTCAGCTTTCCGTGTCCAAAGTCCGTGGGAGGTGAAAGATTATGCCGGAAACAATATCATCGTCAAGAATGAATGTTACGTCTTTGACTTTGCTCTTGACCGGGCACTCCGTCAGATATCAGACTACAGCTGCCGCCTTGACATAAAGGAAGGCAACCCTGAAAAGAAAGTCGCAGACTTTATCAATTTCCTCCCTGTTCTTGCATACGACGGTAGCTCTATGCGCCAGGTTGATGCGCAGGATATACTGGATATCGCACTTGCGGGAACTTCAGCAACTCTCCTCGCAAAGCGTTGGGAATCCGCTCTCCTCGTAAATGTGGACAATGAAACCCTCAAGCGTATTCTTGATTCACCCGAAGCCCTTAAAGCTCTTATGAATATTGAAGGTTTCCGTAACCTCAATGGTGATATAACCACCATCATCAATAAATCCGAAAATATCAAGAAAGCCAAAGCAAAAGACAAGAAGCCTTCCGATAAGGAGAAAAAGGAACTCAGTGACGAAGAGAAAGAGATTAAGAGCAAGCGAAAGCAGATTCAGGAAAAACTCATCAAATTTGCTACACGCATCCCTATCTTTATGTACCTCACAGATTACCGTGAGCGCTGCCTGAAGGATGTCATCACACAACTCGAGCCAGGCCTTTTCAAGAAAGTTACAGGTCTGAGCGTGGCAGATTTCGATATGCTCTGCACTCTTGGCGTTTTCAATGCGCCATTGATGAACGACGCTATCTTCAAGTTCAAACGCTATGAAGATGCCAGCCTTGTTTATGCGGGTGTTGACCGCCATCAGGATGACGAAGTAGGTGGATGGGATACTACGATTCGAAGAGAAGAATACGAGAGACTGTTTTACAATCAACAGTCCTCAATGAAGGCTGCAACAGAAAACAGAGTGTCAGTTCCTGTAACCAATCCTTCTACTCTGGAATCACCAACAGTTTCTTACGGCAAAGAATCAACGCTATTAGAGCCAAAGCAAAATATTCAAAGGCCGCCCCACGTGTCAACGCCTACCGCCGTTCACACCAAACCTATAGTCAAAACTCCTGTTCCTGCGACGAAATCACCGTCAGAAGAAATCTATGACAATGTCGGTGAAGGCACCGTCGTGACCCATAAGAAATTCGGTGTAGGCCAGGTAACAAAGATTGACAGGAAAGCGCAGTATATCTTTGTCGCCTTCAACGATGGTGGCGAAAAGAAATTCCTCTTCCCTGGAGCCTTCACTTCAGGATTCTTAAGCATTGAGTAATATGAATTTGGCGGATCACAAAGTGGTTTTCACTTCCAAAACACCAGAAGAGATTGCGGATGTATACAATAAGATTGTTCAGAATGGCGGTTCTTTTGAGGGTTTGAAAGCTGCATTGTCTGAATATGAGAAGTA
>DCGV01000056.1:5531-5910 GCA_002314725.1 Bacteroidales bacterium UBA1769 | reverse complement strand
GTTTGTCTTATACTCCACCTCGAAATATACCTTGGAGTGGCTGACAGGAAGATTATTCCTAGATGTGGCATTTCCGGCAGGGACAACTCGGCCAAAGCCATAACTGGAAATCTTGTCCAGATACTTTTGAATATCCGTACCGGGAGGACAAATCACATCAACGTCGATGCTCAATCTATGTAACGAGTCCTTAAGCAACAGAAGAAGGCAACTGCCTCCTTTGAACGTTAGAGGACACCCTTCTTTCACCAATGATTCCAGGAGATATAGTGCTCGTATTGCCTTCTCTAGAAGCGGCTTGTCCTTGTATCCATATGTTTCGGCAACCTTGTCAATCCAGGCTGATGACAGCGATTCAGTCGATATCATTCTTTGACTC
>DCGV01000056.1:0-5412 GCA_002314725.1 Bacteroidales bacterium UBA1769 | reverse complement strand
CCGCGTTCATAATGTGATAATACTCAGCACCTTGAAGGTACGAAAAATCCTTGTCACAATACATATCAACCAACAATTTTTCGAGAGTGGGAACAGGTATGCCATTCGTTTCAGCCAATGGGGACTGACTGGTCAGCGACTTGACGATTATCGGTCCGTCTCCCAGGTTGATATACCTGTATATGAAGTTTCCGTCTGGCCGGTAATATGCATTCTTTCCTTCCGAACGAAGCCACTCAAAGACTGATTCTTCCGCATCCCTTTCCACCTCGATATAAATGGCATTGTTCGATGCGATGTGGTGCATGAACTGTGACAGCCACTGCCCTTCATATACACAGGCTGATGCGTAGGGGAATTGCTTGCGAACGGACTTGAAAGTGATGAAGGCTTCTCCGCTCAGTTTTGGCAGAAACGTTTTGCTTACGTTCAGAGCTGCATACTTTCCTCGACTTATTCTTTGAATCTTCCCCGCATTGCACAGGCGGGCAAGAATAGTGTTGACCGTTGCTCTGGAAATCTCTTCCCGGCCGAACGAATCGACAACATCGCTGCTGCTGAAGACATGTCCGACAGCGGCAATATCCAATATGAATTGTTCACAAGTAATCATTGCGTTGCAAATATAGTTATTATTAGTCAATAAAAGAGAATATTGACACTAAATAACAAAATCACAATTCAAACTCATTTATGTTGCCGACAGGGATAATAAAATTAACAATAGTAGTTCAATTATTCAAACTGCAACTGACCCGAAATTATGTGGAAAGCGCATCCATCAAACAGAAACTCTCTCATACTTTGGCCAGAATCTTGAAATCGGAAAGATAGGCATCTCGGGTTTCCTCGTCCGACTCTTCTTCCACCATCATCCGTAGCAAGGACAAAACCATAGGCCTGTGATTTCTGTAGAATTCCAGCAACAGGGACTTGTCATACTCGCTGACAGCTTCAGACTTTGAGATATTAGAAGCTTCGCACAGGGGATTTAAGTATTTGTCGTAGCCTTTGCGAAAATACAGTTTTGTCCCAACTATATTGATGTAATCTTTGCTGTCGCATTTCAGCTTGAACTGAGGTTCTATATCCGACAGCATCCTGTTGAAGCATTCCGGGCTGATTTCGCGGATAGAATAGCCGTCTCCGAGAATTTCGTTGATTTTCCCGACTCTATCCAGGTCTACATTCTTTCTGACAAGCAAACCATTGAAAGCGGTTGGCTGATAAGAACGTCCCATCTCCTCTATCAATTCCGGCCGGACCAGAAAAACCTTATCATCTGTTCTGGCAAAAAGCGGACAGCCATTTTTCTGCCTTCCATATATTGAGTAAAAGGATTCAACTATGTCTTTGTCCGGATATCTCTCGATGAAGTCTTTGCAGGCCGCTAGAAGTGCATCGGAAAGAGATGCAAACGGACGTAAATCATACTCCCACAATTCAAAATTGACATATTCAATCTTCCCTTCGTCAGCAGGTTCTCCGTAAATAAGGAATGGCGTACTTGAATTCTGCTTTCCGATGACAGTATAATATTTCTCCAAGGTTTTATATACGCCGTTATATTTCAAGGAATGTCTGATTGATTTTTGAAGAGCATCCCGGAATGTAAGCATCTCATTATTTGAATAGTGGAAAAAAGGCCGGCCGAGCGCCGCACTGATACACGACTGCATCAGCTGACTGTTCGACTCATCCGAAATGAAGTCCCGGAGCATCACTTTCTCAATGTCGCTTGTTGCCATTATTGAGAACTGTGCCTTTGCATTTTTCTTCTTGAGACTGTCATCATATGCAGGAAGTTCCAGACAGTTTACATATTCTTTCAAGATAACTCTGTCATTTTCAGGAAGCTGGTCCATTGAAATGATCGGCATTATCACTTCGTCCAACAAATCCTGATAAGAGATATTGATGAATAACTGATTACCCTTACCGTCTTTAGCTATAGGTTTAGTGAACACCTCATCCGTCACCTTGTCGGCAGTCAGGTAGATAAAGAATTGCAGTGCGTGTTTGGCATTGCCGCAAAGATTGTAGTACTCCTGTGTCTGATCGTCGTGTTCCTGCGACAGCACCTTGTTCTCAATGAAAAATTCCATTGTCTGCCGCCCGTTCTTCTTTATCGGTTCGTTGAGTGAATAGCGTAGATAAACATCAAGCCTGCACAAAGACTTGGAAGTCTTTTTCTGATAATAGTGAAGGTAATTTTTGACCGGGTACTCATAACGTTTGTCTTCCACAGAGTCAATCATAATTGAGCGGCAAAGAATAGCCTTGCGAAGTTCTTCAGGGATATCTATGCCCTGAGATGCGGCTCTTCTTACAATCAGATCCAAAAAATGAATGGCACTTGATTCGCTCCCGGCCACAAAAAATCTTCCACCCAGAAGTTCGGCAACCATCTTGCTGTGCGTCATCTCATCCCGGCTTTTTCCAAGCAGGTCAAATATATTTTGTCTGGCAATGTATTGTTTCAACTTTGAATTCTCTTCTCGCCTATTGAATTGGGCGATTAAGTTTTCCACCATTCCGAGACCATTCTTTCCAGGCTGCAATGCAGTGGAAAAATTTTGCAACAGTTCAAAAGGTTGTGTATTCATAATTATGCTTTATTCCTCAAGTATAATGGTTTTTATATTACCGCCGTATCATCCCTTAGATAGGCATGCGGACTATCTGACTTACTTTCTCGTTCTGCGACAATGGCTCGATTACGTTAACAGAGTATTCCCAATAAGGGCATTTAGTCACTTCAGTTTTTGAGCTGTCAAGAGCTTTGATAGCATTTATCCCGTATAATTTCTCACACACCATTTTGTATGTATCCAGAAGGTTACGTGCTAGGCTGCCTTCATCGCTTTGCTTGTCAAGCAGGTCGTTTGCCCAGGCAGGAACGAGGACGATGTTGCTGAGGTCTGTAAAATACCTTGGATCAAATGCCTTGCCCCAGATATGTGATATCTTGTAGCTCTGGAAAATGGAATCACGTCCGGCACTTACCGTGTATCCTGTCCTCTCCGTGATGATTGAACGGACAGTTCTGTTTCCGTCCGAATCAATTGCAACGCATGCTTGAAAATTCTTATCGTTGTATATCAAGACGTTGGCTGTTGAATCCTGATATACAGAGTTATCTTTGCTTTTTCTGGCAGGAAGAATGTCGTTGTTTGCAAGAGCAGTCTTAATCTCAGCAATCCTCTCGTTGACCAATTCAGGAGCAAAGAAGTATGAATTCTCAATAGCATATTTGATAAAGTGCTGCTCGCCCAGAAGATAAGCAAGGGATTCGACTCCGTCAATCTTATGGATCATACTCTTTGGGAAAGCATTCCGCACCTTTGTCAGTGCGATGTTTACTGTAGATAACTGCGACTGAACGGTATATTGTTTGATGAATTCTATATATTCCTTCAGTGCAGAAATGGTTTTGCCCCTTTTGGATCCTCCAAATTTAGGCGAGTTAAGAACCATATCCAAAACGGTATCCAGCACAGTCAAAGCGTATGTTTTGTCTCCATTTTGAGCAAACTGGCCGACAAGGTCAAGATAATCTTCCGGTTTTGAAGCCGGGGTCATACCGATAACTTGACCAGGACCACGGACAACCAATTTGTTGCTCAAGTCGATACAATTCTTCGCATCAAGCAAGTATCCGCAATAAGAATTGATTGAGCCAGGAGTGTGACGACCATTATTTGCCCAGTTTTCATAATCGAGCCTAAGGGTCCAGTTGATTTTCTGTTTTGCCATAGATGGTCTCTTTATTTATTATTAGTGTTAATGGGAAAATTCCTAAGCATAGATGTAAATGATCGCTAATTACGGCATCAAAGAATATCAATTGGGACGTTGACGCAACCAACTGCCTTTTTCCCGGCAATGAATGCTTGCTTGTTGCCATTGAAAACACTCAGGCAGTTCTGTTTGAGGTCTTGGTAAATGACACTCTGACCGGAGTCTGCCTCTGCTATGAAGGCGTAATAGTCATCCCCGTCCTTATAGAATTCTTTGTAATCAATCACATTGCTCTTTGACGAATTCATATCGCTATGGACAAGACGATAGTGACTGTCGTCAACGATTGACATCAGTTCGCTTTCCAGGTCATCCAAATCAATATGCCCGGGATAAAGACTGCTGTTGTAGAAATCATCAAAAGCCTGTTCCTCAAGATCCTTGCCGGTCAGGCCTCTGTTTGCGGCCTTTGCTGCTTTGACGAAGGTGGTAATCTTCTCAAGTTCAGGCAGGGCAAGTAATCTAAGTGTTCTGTCTATAGGTGTCACGTGATCTATTACAATATCTGAGATGCTGCCTGCAACCATCTCGTCGCGTTTGTTCAGTTCGCCCGTTGGTGTGAATATCTGGGCAGGAATGAGATTGCCTTCTTTGCCTGCATAAATGCAGAATACCATACCTTCGTCGGTGATTGCCAAGGAGACAATGTCTTTAACGTCAATGTGTCCGCTTGAAGCCACATCATCTCCCGCAAGAACTTTCAGCTTATCATAAACAGTCTGCTTGAACACAATGTGAGAATTCCGTTGTTGATCATTGCAGAACTTTTGAATGAACACAAGTGGAAGCCAGATCTTGTCTCCGGAAAGACGGCTCTGCGTGATGATTCGACTTCCCATTTTGGCGTACAGGTTTGACTGGCTGAAGGCCTCAATGCCGGAACTTGCAAGTGAAGCCTTGACTGAAGCCAAAGCCTTGTTGTTGAAAGCCGCAACAATCCCTGCAATCCACGCTTTGAAGGCATTGAATGCCGATTGCTTTTTCGATCCTGCTACTACGCCGTATTTGCTCTGAATGTCATCCAGATACTGAAGAGCAAAGGCTCCTTTCTTTGCAGAGAGTGCCAATGCGACGATTGTCAAGTAATTCTGATCCACCTTCGGTGCGGAATCAGGGACAAAAGTACGCAGATAAGATGTGTATGAAAGAATGCTGCCCCCTGTGAGATTCTGGTTCAATAATTCAAGGGTGAATTCATCAAGTAATGGATAGTGTTTCATAAATTTTTAAGTTGTTCGGTAAAAATATCCGTTGCCCGCAAAGTATAGCCTAAAGGGTACATCAAATCGCCACCCTGTGCGACAACAGTTTCTACTCCGTTTTTAAACAATTTGCCCCGGTTCAACATATTGACCGGCAGTGTATTCTACACCATTCTCGTCAACTTTGATATGAGCGATTCTCATCCCACCTCTTTGCCCATTAACTATGGACATACCTCTGGATCCGTCTGGCCTTTGCCAGATGTCAGCAACACGAACTTTTCCGTAAGAACCATCTTCTTTCTTATACCCTAAATATAATCAATCATGTCAGGAACAGACATTATCACCCAAGCCTGTAGTTTTTTCCCTTTGTTCTTGTTAAGATTGTATTTCCCGTCCATCAGCG
>DCGV01000071.1:20670-22623 GCA_002314725.1 Bacteroidales bacterium UBA1769 | reverse complement strand
ATGGGCAGACAGCTTTATTTTTTTCACAAGGATTCAGGCCTGGAAATTGACTTCCTAATGCGCTACAGAGGCAAATGTACCCTCGTAGAAGTGAAGTCGACAACCGGCAACGCCAAGAGTACAAAGACCATCCTGAAGAACCATGACGTATATCATGTGGACTCTGCCATCAAACTAGGCGACTACAACGTTGGGCGTAGTGGCAACCTTCTGACGATCCCGTTCTATATGGCGTTCTTACTTAACGAACCTTAGAGAAAGAGCTACGTTTCTTCTCCCCGAATTGCGTTTACTGTTTGAATTACAGAAGCACCCGATACACTTCGCAGTTCAAAATCCGGCGTTTATTTTTCAATAAATATCTTGTATATTTGCCCTATAAGAATACTAATAGTTCAATCAAATGAAAACTACATTCAAAGCAATCATTGTCATTTCCATTTTCGCACTTCTGTCAATTTCTTGTTCTAGCGAACTTAACGTTAAAGACCTGCCTGGCTTCTGGCAAGGCGAATCTGGCAGAGGTTTCCAGTTCACAGACAAAGGAACATACTTCTTTTACTTTATTGAAAACGACACTTGGAAATGCTCCGGTGATTCTGAAAACAATTTTTACATCGACGGGAACAAAATACGTTGTGAATGGATAGAAAATGGAGAGACGAAAGCAATAAGTTATTCTGTCAACTCCTTTACTCAATATACAATGAAGCTTCATTCAGAGTCTGGAGATGTCAGTGATGGCAAGTATATCAAGGTATCCGAGCCAAGCCAAATAAATGTCGAAGATAGGAAGGCGGCACTGGCAAGTTCGATCCTGGAACAGATAGATGTATTTGCGGAGCAATATTATGATGCATCAACAAAAGCGTTCAATATTAAGACCTTGAAATTGACTGGCTCAGAAAAACTTTTAAAACCGACGTATCTTCTCGACCCTTCAGTTGCTGGCGAACTTGTTACTAAATCACAAAAGATTAGTGCCTTAGCTTTTTATGCTATGGATAATGGCATCAGGGCGATATATGACATGCCTTGTGACCAAGCCAATGAAGCAATCGCTAAACTCGCGGCAGAACTCAATCATCCTATAGACATTCAATTTATGACCGGTGATGCCCCAACTTCAGAGAAAATAAAGAGGGAATATGAAATCAGTAAAGAGCGTGGTGAATTGGCTTATTTCTGGCAATTTCAAAATGCTATTTTGGTAGAGACTGGTTTCATACTTGCTCAAGATCCAGAATTATTCTTCAGCAAGATCTCAGAAGAACAATGGCAACAATATCGCCAAAGATTGATTTCATTGTATGACGCAATAGTTGAACTGGCGAAATACGATGAGGAGATGGCATCAGTTCTTGAATTCAGAGATGAATACAAAATCGGCACTGATCAAGAGAGGTCAACGGCGAACAGTTCTATTGAATTCGCAATACAATTCTATAGTACTAATAAAGAGAATTATATTACCCGTCGCAATGCACTTCTGCAGTAAACCACTAAAACGTTAACTTAGTTTCATACCCCCGAGGCAATGCTTGACTATTAATGGTTATTGATAGAGTTCTATAAAAGAAGGATATTTCGCTTCTCTATAAACCTTTCGTTATCTGATTTGCAAGTATTAAATAAGCTATCATTTGCCGGTATCGGCAATATTTACTATATTTGACAATAAATATAAAAAAAAACTGCCGATGAGATTCGTATCTGTATCAAAGTTTGCCGAAAAATTCGGACTGTCTGAAAGGACTGTCCGCAACTGGTGCGCTATAGGGAAAATTGACGGAGCTTTTCTAATAGGTAAAACTTGGAATATACCAGAAGATGCATCAATACCAGAAAAAAAGAGTAAAATAAACGCATCTCATCTTCTTTGCACGTTACGAGAGCAGAAGGACTCCAAGTTAACCGGTGGAATATACCACAAGACTCAGATTGACTTGACAT
>DCGV01000071.1:0-20665 GCA_002314725.1 Bacteroidales bacterium UBA1769 | reverse complement strand
TGACATATAATTCCAACCATATTGAGGGCAGCAAGTTAACCCACGATCAGACCAGGTATATCTTCGAAACAAACACTATCGGAATGACAGACAAATCTGTTAATGTTGATGATATAATTGAAACCGTCAATCACTTCAGATGCATAGACTTTATCATTGACAGGGCTCAGGATAAGCTTTCTGAATCTCTCATAAAAGAAATTCATTCAATCCTAAAATCCGGCACATCCGATAGCCGTAAATCTTGGTTTAATGTCGGAGATTACAAGAAACTGCCGAATGAGGTAGGCGGAGAACAAACTTGTCCTCCAGAAGAAGTTCACAAACAGATTAAACAACTGATTTCCAAGTACAATGCCAAGAAGGAGAAGGAACTTGATGATATACTTGATTTCCACAAACGATTCGAGGAAATCCATCCATTCCAAGATGGCAACGGCCGCGTGGGAAGATTGATTATGTTTAAGGAATGTCTTGCCGATGGAATAGTTCCTTTTATTATTACGAATGACCTAAAGATGTTTTATTATCGTGGATTGAAAAATTGGCCTGAAATACCGGGATATCTGCGTGACACTTGTCTGACAGCACAAGACAATTATGCCGCCGTTATGGATTATTTCAAGATCAGACACAAATAGCGGAAAAACAACTCGTCAATCCGCCAGAAAAAAACTTACGTTGATTCCTAATTCTTTTCCCAATGACCTCCTTTGTCGGGCCCGACACGCGTGATTATTCCTTCAGTTTTAAGGTTTGAAAGGTGCTTCTCCACTGCTTGTGTGCTGATGCCGAGGGCTTCGGAAAGTGTTTTTGTGGTCATATTGCCATTATCTTCCAATAGCCTGACAATTTTCTCCCTACTTTTCTCTTTAATCACATACGAAGGGACCTCTGCTCCGGTGTAATCCACATATGCTTGTATATCATTTGTCAGATTCTTAATCATGACATCCAACATAAATTGCTGAAAGATTGATTTATCTTCATTTTCCCTTGTCTCAATCAAAGCCTTTATATATCTCTTTTTATCTTCTTTTAATATTTTAGTCGGGACAAGGCCATATTCAAATTGAATCATATTCATAAGAAGTCGTGACATTCTTCCGTTTCCATCAGCCCAAGGATGAATTGTAACAAGTTCATAATGTGCGTCAAAACTAAATAGATATTGGTCAATAATGGTTTTCTTTCTATTCTCCTTCCGTGATTTATTCAACTGCTCACAGAATTCCTTCATTTTTTGTGGAACTTTATTGAAACTCATATATGATTTCCCACCAAAACCGGCACTGACATTAACCAATCTGATATCACCATCAGCTGATGAGAAATCACCAAGGGCTGTATGATAAACCTGGCCGGTATTCTTCATCGTGATAGAGGAAAGCTCCTTTAGAAAATCAACAGTGATTGGAGTATGATTAGTAGCAAGCTCGATACATCTTTCATAGGCGGATTTCAAATCGAGATTCATATATTGCTCAATAAGAGTTCTGCCTCCAGCGCTTATACCTTGATCAAACAGGAGTTGATTTTCAATCTCTGTCACTGTAGAACCTTCGATTGCGGTAGAGTGTGTAATGATTGAATATAGATAGAATTTGTTGTAATCTATCTGTTGATCAATCCCAAGTTTTTTATACTGAAAGAGTAATCTTTCAAGCTCTTGTTCCTTATTCATAACACAATCATTAGGTTGGTACAAAAATAATAATTATTTATAAAATATTTTTTATCTCCCTACCTTTTCTAAAATGATATTTTTAACATTGGTTATCGACAACTTACCCGGAATTCAGGAGTATGAGCAGGATTATCTCAACAATTACCTCCTTTGTTCCAAGGTGATATCCAAGAAAGAACGTTGACCTTCGATGTAGTCGTTATAGATATCTTCTGCCTCTCGTCCCTTCAGAAACGCGCACTTACCACATAGTTCACAGTTATGAAGGCAGCGGAACTCTTCTGTAACGAACGCGATCCGTTCTTCGCGGGTGGATGTGGCGATATCGGGTGCTGTCATTACCTTTTGATGAAAAAAATAGACTTTAGAATGAATTACTTCAATTTATCTAAAGTAAATTCATACCACTTGTCATACTCCTGAAGAATTGCCGTCTTTACGGTACGATCGCTTAAATTATAGACATTTGACCATTGAGTATGGCTTGTCGGCTCTTGAGGGTCAGATGCCTGGGAGACTGCTTTCAAAAGCGAGCTAGCCTGCTGCTCCGTCAATTTGTAGGAATAGAATTCCATAGTATCGCGAAGTGTGTTGTAACGGTCACGTCCATGTGATGAAAGACCGCCGTACATGCAATCTTTCAGACGTGGATCCACATAGAAATTGGTCACATAACGATTAGCATCTGCCTGAAGAGGAGTAAATACCTCCGGCACTGAATTCTCGTCCACATTCTTTGGATCTTTGAATGACCACTCTATTACTGCATAATCTCCCTTAGCGTCGGCAAGCAAGAAATGCAAGCTGCAATCCGCCACTGTTGTCATGTGCATATTGTATCCTTTAAGGAAATCTATCGCCTCATCCACAGTACTGCATCGATCAAGCACAGCCCTTACAGCGACAGAGACATAAATATCCTGTTTTCCAGCTTCACTCTGATCGGTTGGCTTACCATCCAGAGCAAGTGTTGAAATAGCAAGACCATCCTCATTCATTCCATCTACAACAAGGTAAGGAGCAAACATCAGGGTAGAAAGATCAGTTTTACCATCTGTATAAAAACCTTTACACAACCCAAGGAAATATCCATCTACAAAACCTACTGTTTTCTTGCCGTTTTTCGAAGTTGTGAAGACAACAATAAGAGCAGTTGGAACCTCAACATCACCCTCTTTATGACAATAATCATAATTCCTTCCCATCACATATTTTCCGGAGTCGGACAACGTTGCAGCGAATGCACTGCATCCTGTTCCATAGAACATATTATTTGTGGTGTTGATATCATACAATAGACCCATTATATTCTTATTGAACGATTTCATATCTGTCGAAGAGGCATCAATTGCAGACTGCAACTTATAATCCATCGTATAATGCATTGTGTAAATCCTGCCATCACCCAAGTCAGTCAATGATGTAATCATCTCCCTCTTTTCGGGATCAGTAATATATTTGGAAGGGTTGTCTGTATCAGTTGTCGGTTCATCAATTATGTTGCAGGATACTAAAGACAAAAATACCAGCGTGAATAATAAAAGACTAAGTCGGTTCATATAACAATTTTCAGTATGTTAATAATCAATTTAATATACAAAACTACTCAATTCTTTTTATTAATGGCACTTTGTCTGACGGAATATCTATCATGAAGGAGAGTAGCGTTTACAAAGGGTTTATGAAAGTTGTTATTCATAAAGAAATTTCTTTAATTTGTGACAAATTATTAGTAGTACAGTGATTTTTTAAGGTAATAATTAATAATGCAACACATTAAAAGGTTTTTTATTATCGTAGGAGCTATATCTTTAATAGCGACATCATGTTACAAAGACGATATCGACAATCTACAGAAGCAGATTGACAAACTTACAGGCAGCAGTATAACTACCATTGATTCACAGATTAAGAATATTAACACCTCTATCTCTGATTTACAGAGTGTTAAAAACTCATTGAGTGGGTATATTACCTCTCTTCAGAGTGAAAACTCCAAGATCAAAGGTCAGATTGAAGATTTGACTTCTGTTGACAAGAATCTTTCAGTCAAGATTGATGAATTGAAATCTTTCGTTAATGGCGAACTTAAATCATCCAAGGATTGGGCAAATGCCACATTCGCAACTCTTGCTCAATATGATTCATTGGCAACAGTTATAGCTGGAATTCCTGCAAAGATCGAAGCCATAAACAAGGCTCTCGGCGATGCAAAGAGTGAAATCACAGCAAATTATGAGAAAGCAATAAAAGATGCTGTTTCAGCAAGTGAGGAGTCAATGAAGAGTTGGGTTAATGAGAAACTTACTGACTACTACACAATCGCTCAATTAAATGCAACTCTTGATTCTCTTGGACAAGCTCGGAGTGCCGTTGATTCAACAATCAATGCGAAGATTGACGAGCAGAAAGTTGCCCTTGACACAGCCAAGAGCCAGATAACTGCAGCATATCAGGCAGCTATCAAGACTGCAGTTGATTCCCTCGAAGGCAAACTTAATACAAAACTTGCTCAGGATATCGCAACTGCACAAAGCACTCTTAACGGTCAGATAACCGCAATTAATACAGAGATAACAAATATCAAGAGTCGTCTAGACGCAGCAGAAGCGAACATCGAAGCTCTAATCAATCAGATCCAAAGCATCTCGGTGGTACCGACCTACAACGACGGAAGCGTTAATTATACTGGAGAAGTGGACACCATCTCTTTCGATATCAAACCTGAAAGCGCAGCAGAAGCATTGGCAAATGCCTGGAAGAATGCCAGTGCCACTGAAAGAGCCTCTATGATTTCATTTAGGATTGTAGATGTTCTAACCAAGGGACAAATACCATCTGCTACTGTTGACACTGTATTCTTCAAAGAGAGTGAATTCAAAGTAGGTGTTATATTTGAGAATCTACCAGAACATGCGATGGCAGCAATCTCTATATGTAGCGGCAAGACAGATATCGCATCCGACTATTTCAGTTTATCCTACACTCTACCGGAAGCACTCCGAGGCATCTGCTTCACAGCATTGGAAGATGGGGCTACAGTAGGAATGTCTATTGAAGGCACATTTTCACCTGATCTTGTTTATTCTTCAGACGGAATGTCATATCAAACTTGGGATTATCATACAATTACATTGGCGAATGCTGGTGACAAGGTGTATATTAAAGCTGGTAATACAGGAAACACAGCTTTCAATTTTCCTGGGATGACAAAACCAATCTATATCCCTGCATACAAAGCCTATTTCACAACAACACAGAGTATAAAACTCAGTGGCAATATCATGACTCTTCTGAATGGTTTAGCCACTGCCACCAGTATGACTGATGAAAATCAGAGCTGTTTCAGAGAACTCTTTAAAAATACAACGGTCAGCGATGCGTCCGAACTTATCCTTCCAGTGGACACATTAGCCAGCAATTGCTATCATAGTTTATTTAAAGAATGTACCAGTCTGACTGCACCACCTGCGTTACCGGCTACTAAATTGGGAAGCAATTGCTATGAGAGTATGTTTGAAGGATGTACCAATCTGACTACACCTCCTACTCTGTCAGCTACAAAAATAGCCAGCAGTTGCTATACTGCCATGTTCAAAGGTTGCAGCAATTTAACATCTGCTCCTGAATTACCGGCAGACACCTTGGTAAACGACTGCTACCACAGCATGTTTGAAGGTTGCACCAAACTCTCTTCAGCACCTGATCTACCTGCAGAAGTAGTTCCATATAACAGTTATGAGATGATGTTTAAAGATTGTACATCTCTGTTGACTGCCCCTGCAATGTCAGCAAACACCATGGATTTCTATAGCTGTTACCGCATGTTTGAAGGGTGTTCAAATCTTACTACTGCCCCTATATTGTCACCGGCTGTTTTAGCTGAGGGTTGTTACTATCAAATGTTCCTAAACTGCTCAAAAATTACATCAGTCACAATGCTGGCTACAGATGTTACAGCTACAGATTGTTTGAAAGAATGGTTATCTGGAGCCGGTACAGGAGATAAGATATTGTTTGTAGCATCAGGAATGTCAGGAAACGCCACAATATCATCCAATTCACCAGGTTGGACCATACAAGAAGAAGAATAAGTCTGTGATCCACACATAAAAAAAACGGAGGTTGTACCCCCGTTTTTTGTGGAGATGGGCGGACTCGAACCGCCGTCCAAACAAAGTGCCCAAAGGCTTTCTACACGCTTATCCAATCATTGGTTGTCGAGCCGAAACTGTCGATTGGCAGACCATCGCGGCCTTATCCTCTAAATCTTAGTGTACTGTAGAGGAGTAGATACACGCATCAGACTTGATTGATACCCCGTTTGCCAAAACATAGTCTGCACAAAGATTGGCGGGATACTCGTCGCCACTGCCCTTGGCAGCGCGATTAAGGAGTCGAGCTGAGCTCAAGACTACGCAGCGAGTGCATAATTGTTATTGCCAGATAATGGCTTGAGATCTGAGATTAGCGAGCCAGGTCACGAAGCTCGACGTGCTTACCTTCCAACATCAGTTGTTGTCAAAACCAAAACATCCCCGAGTAAGGCTGCAAATGTACAAAAAATACGCCAATATTTATTTTTGGCACAAATTAGTAAAGAGAAATGAAAGCAACCGCTGCAACTGCGCCACCTACAAGTGGAGCGAAAACCGGAATCCAACTGTAGCGCCAATTACTGTCGCGTTTGTCCTTTATATTAAGAATAGCGTGAGCGCATCTTGGACCGAAGTCTCTAGCCGGATTGATAGCATAACCGGTTGCACCGCCTAATGACATACCAATTGCCATGATAAGCATAGTAACTGGGAAAGCCCCTAATTCACCCATACCGACAGATGGAGTATTCTCTTTAGTACCTAAAGCCAATATTACAAACACCAATAAGAAAGTCCCTAATGCCTCGCAAAAGAAGTTTCTTCCAAAGTTAGGGATTGCAGGAGAGGTACAGAATATTCCAAGTTTAGTATCAGGATCAGGAGTTGCATCAAAATGGTCCTTATAGAATATATATACAAGGACGGCACCGCAGAAGCCTCCAAGCATTTGTGCCAATACATAAGCAGTTACATCTGACCATGGGAAAGCTCCTGAAATGGCGAATCCCAGAGTGACTGCAGGATTAAGATGAGCCCCGGAATATGGCCCGGCAATGAAGACACCACACATCACGGCAAAGCCCCAAGCAAGAGTAATTACTACCCATCCCCCATTCTGTCCTTTCGATTTATTAAGAGCATTGGAAGCACAAACGCCGTCACCGAGAAGAATTAAAACTAAAGTCCCTATGAATTCAAATATAGCTTTTGAAAAAAGAGTCATATCACTTCTATTTAGAAACAGTTCTATTAACGGCATTATGCCATTCAGAACGCAATTTTATCAACTTTTCCAATGGCATTCTATGTTCAAACTTCTTATCGATGCCCTTATTGTTTTTCAGATCCTCAATTGACGACCAAAAACCAGTTGCCAAGCCAGCAAGATATGCCACACCGAGTGCAGTGGTTTCAGTTACTGTCGGCCTGATGACAGTCGTACTGATAACATCTGCCTGAAATTGCATCAAAGTGTCATTAACACATGCTCCACCATCTACCTTAATCTCTTTTAAAGATACCCCGGCATCCTTCTCCATCGCCTGTACTATATCCATCACTTGAAAGGCAATCCCTTCTAATGTGGCTCGTGCTATATGTGCAGCAGTAATGCCTCGAGTGATACCAACTATTGTCCCTGTAGCATATTGATCCCACCAAGGAGCTCCAAGGCCCGTCAATGCAGGTACGAAATAGACTCCCCCATTATCCGGAACACTACATGCAAGAGCCTCCACGTCGCTGCTCTTTTCCAGTATTCCAAGACCATCACGAAGCCACTGCACCGCAGAACCGGTCACAAAGATACTTCCCTCAATTGCGTATGTTGTCTTTCCATCTATTTGACAAGCTATTGTTGTCAAAAGATTGTTTTTGGATATGACTGGATTTTCACCTGTATTCATTAAAAGGAACGAACCTGTACCATAAGTATTCTTAACACTACCTGGTTCCAAACACAATTGACCGAAGAGAGCAGCCTGCTGATCGCCGGCAATACCTGCGATGGCTATCTTCTTTCCATCGATTTCCGTCTCCCCATAGATTTCAGAGCATGAGCATACTTTAGGCAACATCGATTCAGGTATACCAAACAGCCTCAGCAAATCATCGTCCCATTCCAGTGTATTGATATTGAACAACATAGTTCTGGAAGCATTCGTCACATCTGTAATATGAACCTTGCCCTTGGTCAGATTCCATACAAGCCATGAATCCACATTTCCAAATCTCAGTTCACCCCTCTCAGCCATCTCAGCAGCTCCGGGTACATTTTTCAATATCCAACAAATCTTGGTAGCACTGAAATATGCATCTGGAATCAAGCCAGTCTTTTGCCTGATCTTAATGGAAATATCATCAACCTTCAATGAATCGCAATACTCAGATGTACGCCTATCCTGCCAAACTATGGCATTGTAAATAGGTTCGCCAGTAGAAGCATTCCACACTATTGTAGTTTCCCTTTGGTTTGCGATACCTATTGCAGCAATCTCATCTGTACCAACACTCTTGATAGCTTCACGCATGACATTCTCCTGGGATGACCAAATCTCCATAGGATCATGCTCAACCCAACCTTGTTGTGGAAAAAACTGGGTAAACTCCTTTTGACAAGTGCTGATTTGATTACCAGAATGGTCAAACAAGATAGCTCTTGAGCTGGTTGTCCCTTGATCTAGAGCCAATACATACTTTTTGATGTCACCCATAAACGCTTACTTTTTCCGTTTAGGATAGGCTATCCTTCCGTGATATATTTGCAACAGACTGTGAATAAGTGAAGATTTCACAGTATCTATCTCCTTCAATGTTATTGCCGCTTCCGCAAATTGTCCCTCAGACATCTTGACATCTGCTATTTTATTGACCAAATCTGTAATTGTGGCCTCATCGTACGAGCGAAGAGTTCTTGATGCGGCCTCAACGGAGTCTGCAATCATAAGAATAACTTGCTCTTTGGTCTGAGGATAAATCCCATCATATGTAAAAGGCGCAATATTATTCGGATCTCCTCCATCATTGCAATACTTTGTATAGAAATATGTTGCCTGTCCTTTACCATGGTGTGATTTTATAAAATCAATGACAATCTCTGGAAGACCATCTTTCTGAGCCATTGCCACACCATTGGTAACGTGATGTGTTATCTCGGAAGCACTCTCCTCTGGTGTCAGATTCTGATGATAGTTCACTCCATCAAGTTGATTCTCAATAAAGCAAAGTGGATTCTCAGCCTTTCCTATGTCATGATATAATGCACCTACACGAACCAACATGGAGTTGGCGCCTATCTCCATTGCAGCAGTAGCTGACAGATTTGCCACTTGTAATGAGTGCTGGAATGTACCCGGTGCCTTTTTAGACAAATTATCCAGTAGTTTATTATTTGTATCAGAAAGATCCCAAAGCCTTGAATATGAAACAAATGAAAATATTTTCTCAAATAAGAATACAAATGGATATAGGACAACAACAAGGATTGCATTAACAAGCAGGTATATCAGGTTAGTGCTCTTGAACATTGCAAAAGAAGAGTCTGCCATCAAATGGAATGATGCATATACTGCCAGCAATCCTGCATATATAAAGATTATGTTGATAAACTGTCTCCAACCACGATTGAATATTGAATAAGTCAGCAAGGTAATTGTTCCAGCTACCAGATTCATTAAGAAGAGAGCCACTCCATTCTCTGAAATAAGCAGTATCGGAGTCAGTAGGACGACATAAATCGGAAAAACAGTGGCATCTTTAAAGAATGCACTCAAATACATCACAAATACTGCATATGGTAACACATACAATAGGCTCTCATCAAATCTTTTCAGTATGACTGAAACAAGAAATACCAGAGCAAATAGATTTAGTATAAAGATCAACTCTCTAGTATTGCTGAACATAGATGGTTCAATCAATAGAATAACTGCGAACAGAAGTGCCAGTATTGCTATTATGTAGATAATATGGCATAATAGTGTCGCACCAAAAGATGTATTGGTTCCGAAACTTATTTTATATTCAGCTTTGTATGAATCGAGCAATTGTTCAATTTCTGCAGTAATCATCTCTCCTTCTGAAACTATCAACTGTCCGGAATAGACCATACCTTTAGTTGGGGAGATGTAATCTACAGCCTCTCTATGATAAAGAAGTGATGTATTCTCATCATATATAAGGTTTGGAACTATGTATGATTTCAAATCGATAGCTCTATTAAAAGCATCAATATTCTCCTTATCGAATTTGGCCTCCAACGATGAGATTATTGTACTGTTGGCACTCTCCAACGTATAAACATCGGATGCCGGAACTTCATTAACTCTTTTTCCAGTCTTGATAAAAATTATCTTATCGTATGATGTCTGGTCATTAAAATTGGATACAATACCGGCGTCATAAAGAGTCTCTAATGAGGAGATAACATCTTTGGACAGTTCAGCGTCAATATCACTCTTAACTGCAACTTCATTGAAGGCACGAAGTTGGGATGTCTCGATTGAGGCATCATAATTATAATACTCAACCAGGTCCAATGATTTCGCATCCTTTTCCTGAAGCATTTCAGACTCAGTCTTCAGAATAGGAAAATCAATTGGGGCAATCAATGTTTCATAAGTCCATGGACTACCTTTCTGATACTCATAAGGAAACGTTCCCTCACGAGGGAATATCAGAATCATAAATATAGCCAAAACGGCAAAACCTATATAAATCTTGCCGTTTTTGAGATGATTAACGTTTATCATATTTTAAGCGTCAATGTTTGCGTATTTAGCATTTTGTTCGATAAATTCTCTACGAGGTTCCACATCGTCGCCCATCAGCATTGCGAAAATCCTATCTGCTTCAGCAGCGTTCTCTATTGTAACCTGTTTAAGAATTCTTCGGCTAGGATCCATTGTAGTCTCCCATAGTTGTTCAGGGTCCATCTCTCCAAGACCTTTGTAACGTTGTACCTTTAAGTTGGAATCTTTACCCTTGCCCATTCTTTCGACATGAGCGCTTCGCTCTTCATCAGTCCAGCAATATACCTGCTCCTTACCCTTCTTAACCATATACAAAGGAGGAGTAGCCAGATATACATAGCCATTTTGTATCAATGCAGGCATATATCTGAAGAAGAATGTCAAAATCAATGTAGCAATGTGGGCACCATCGACATCGGCATCTGTCATAATTACAACCTTGTGATATCTCAGTTTAGAAAGATTCAAAGCTTTCGGATCCTCTTCCGTACCGATAGTAACACCAAGCGCTGTATAGATATTCCTAATCTCCTCACTCTCAAATGCCCTATGTTCCATAGCTTTCTCTACATTAAGGATCTTACCTCTTAGAGGAAGGATAGCCTGGAACATTCTATCTCTGCCCTGTTTAGCAGAACCGCCGGCTGAGTTACCCTCAACAAGGAAAAGTTCGCACTTTTCAGGATCACGGTCTGAGCAGTCAGCAAGCTTACCAGGAAGTCCTGCTCCTGACATCACCGTCTTTCTCTGAACCATTTCACGCGCTTTCCTTGCAGCATGACGGGCTGTTGCAGCCAAGATAACCTTGTCTATAATAGTTTTGGCATCTTTTGGATTCTCTTCAAGGTAATTCTCCAAAGCAGTACTTACAGCCTGAGAAACTGCAGCCATAACTTCACCATTACCCAATTTAGTCTTGGTCTGTCCTTCGAACTGTGGTTCAGCAACCTTTACAGAGATAACAGCAGTAAGGCCCTCACGGAAATCAGAAGGGTCCAAATCAAATTTCAATTTAGCCAGGAATCCATTCTTATCTGCAAAATTTTTCAAAGTAGTGGTCAAACCACGACGGAACCCACTCAAGTGGGTACCACCCTCAATGGTATTGATATTGTTTACATATGAGAAAACATTCTCAGAGAATCCTGTATTATACTGCATTGCGACCTCGATTGGTATAATCTTGTCTGTCTCAAGACATATAGGAACCTCTGTCAATTTCTCACGATTAGAATCCAAATATTGAACGAACTCAACTAAACCAAGTTTAGAGTAGAATACTTCACTCTTCTCTTTTTGTTCTTTCGGTTCTCCATTATCATCAAGTTCAACCTCTTGAGGACGTTTGTCAGTCAAAGAGAGTTTGACACCCTTATTCAGGAACGCTAATTCACGAAGACGTGATGCAAGAATGGAATAATCGTATATAGTTGTTGTAAATATCTCCTTATCAGGATGGAAGGTAATTATTGTACCAGTATCCTCAGCTTCACCTACGACTTTTACATCATATAATGGTTTACCCTTTGAATACTCTTGTTTAAAGATCTTTCCTTCACGATGGATTTCAGCTGTCAAATGATCCGACAAAGCATTCACACAAGATACACCTACACCATGAAGACCGCCGGACACCTTATAACTGTCCTTGCTGAATTTACCACCGGCATGAAGGACGGTCAGAACCACCTCCAGAGCAGAGCGTTTCTCTTTTTCATGCATTCCTGTAGGAATACCACGACCATTATCTGTTACAGTGATAGAATTATCCTCATTGATTACAACATTGATATCAGAGCAATATCCGGCAAGTGCCTCATCTATAGAGTTATCCACCACCTCATATACCAAATGGTGAAGACCGCGCGGCCCTATATCACCAATATACATTGACGGACGTTTGCGTACAGCCTCAAGACCCTCCAGGACCTGAATACTGTCAGCAGAATAGCTTTTGCTCTCTTCAATTAAATCTTTCTCGTTTGCCATCGTTTTATCTATTATAATAACGAGCAAATATAGCAAAAAAGAGGGAGAAAAGCAAGTGGAAAAACCTTAGAAATTAACAGTTAATCCACCGCCGAAATTGCGCTCTCTACCGCAATATAGAGGGGCATAGTAGAGATCTTGATTCAGTAAATTATCTCCCTTTACAAAGACCTCGAAATGGCGATTCAAAACAAGGCTTATTTCAGTTCCCAGATTGACCATTTGCGGCAAGAAATCCGATTCAGAACTATAATCACACTTGACAGATACGAAAAGCCTTTCACGAAGATCCCAAGCTGCAGAGGCATGAGCTATCAATTTAGGCAAAATGTTTAATTGAGTCTCTTCAAACCAATCAATATACTTGTTAAGCGATACATTACCGCCTATTGAGAAGTGATCTATCTTCAGCAACATATCAGCTCCGGCACGCAGATGTTCGTAATCAAAATAGGAAGCAATAGGCACGAGCTCCGTTGCACTGGTTCCAATTACCATCGTATTCCTGTTGATAGAGTATCCACCATCAATATTGATGGCAAAAACACCTCCAATCGTTGATTCTAGAGAGAGTTGTGCATCAATTGGAGTATGTCCAAACTCCATAGGAGAGCTCAATTTAACAATCGGACATTGAGTAATCATTGACTCCAATGAATTCATATGATTGGAGCCCGTTGCAATTGCATGAACCCAAAGATGGTTGTTTATCAATGTGTATTTAGCATCAACAACTGGAAAAATATTAGTCAAATTGTCTTTATGATCCACACCACTCTCATTATTCTTGACTTTGCTTGCGAATCTGCTTCCGAATTTGGCTCCAAATCTACCGAACAATCTTCCCTTGTTATATTCATAGATTGGTGCGAATTCAAGAATCCAAGCCTCATGTGACCTATAGTCACTATATGACGCCATTTGCACATTCACATCTACAAAAACCCTATGGATATCAAAAGTGGTCCCGACATCTCCTTTTACGGAGAACATGGACTCACCTATCTTTGAATAATTTGTGTGATTGGCATTCAAATGGTAAAAATTGGCAACAAAGCCATAATCCACACTCTTCTCGTCAACATTAGCAGAGTTCAGTGTGGCTGTAAATGACAATTTATCCGAGTGGTTGGATGTATATACAAATTTATCGTCAAAGATTCTATAATTAGCATCGAAATCAACCTCCCCACTACGCCATGCATATTTCATATTCGCACCGAAATCGGTTTTATATCTCTGTCTGAAAAAATTCGGTGTAATATCATCAACTTCCACATCTCCATATTTGTAATACCCATCGAAATTGCCATACACACCAGCCGCGAAACTCTTTTTGGTAATTGCCTGAACAGCGATATGACCAATCGGAGAGGCCACTGATTGATACCCTATATTTGCAAAAAGGATATTGTTACCCAGCTCTTGAGGGTGTTTTATCTGAGTATAAGAATATGGTGCAAATACATATAAATTCTGATATGGCCTATCGTAAATTGAATAATCAAAATTTATATCAAATCTTTGGAGAGAATCATTTACAGATAGATCAATGGATGGTTTATGTATTTCACCCATGTCAACCTTATACTGACTGCTCACCTCTACGATAGGGTCAATGCTCTGAGCCATCATCGTAAAAGGAATCGATGTCAGAATGCAGAGTACAACTTTTGAAATATTCTTCATGTTTTATTCCTCCATTTTCTTTAATCTGTCCTCAACCTGACTGATTACGTCATCTTTACCATCCACTGGTTCATACCCCTCAATTATGCTTTGATATGTAGCTTTGGCCTGTTCCAGATCGCCTCTATCCATATAGGTATCTCCCAGAACAATAAAGCTCTTGGCCAACCAATATACGAACTGTGTATCTTTATCCACGAAGTCATAAATCATAGTCTCAACAGCGGCGAAATCACCGGTTGAATAGGCATTCTGAATCATGATATACGCACTTTCAGCGCCATATTCATCACTGCAATCCTTGGACATATCTTCGAATACAGCCAGAGCCATATCACGTTCGCCAATAGTCATATACGATTTGGCCAGGATAAATTCAGCCTCTCTTTGAAGCTCCTTGGTAAGACCATTGATCTGGCCAAGTTTCTGGGTAGTCTCTATTGCCTCTTTATATTGTCTGTTATAGAAATATGATCGCATCAATCCCGCATAACCCTCTATCTCCATAACACCAGTACCAGCAGCAGAGATCAAATTATTATAGACCTGTCCTGCCAATTCATAATTGCCGATTTCATAATTGATATCTGCATAATTCTTTAAAGCGCTGCATAAGAAATCGCTCTGTCCCATCTTAATAACCTTCAGATATTCATCAGCAGCCGACTCTTTTCTATTTAATGCCTTCAAGGATTCAGCCAGATAATAGTTTGCTTGTAGGGATGAAGGTCCTTCCGGATATCTCTTCAAGAAATTTTGAAGTGATGTTATCGCCTTTGAATAATTCCTGGACAAGTATAGATGCTCTGCAGAGGTAAACAACATCTTCTCCTTTTCATCTTCACTCTTCACATTGGATAACTGCTGATCATCAAGGAAAGTCAAGAATTCATCAGGTCTGTTTTGAATCAAATAGATACTTTCAAGTCCGGAAATCGCATCCTGAACCTCTTCTGAATAGGGAGCCTGTTCAATCAACTGCTTATAGAAATCTATCGCCTGATCATATCTCTTCTCGTTTGCATTTATCATTGCCAACTCGATAAGCGCCTTTGAGAAGAATAGACTGTCTGATTTACGTCCAATCAAAGTATAGAAGCAATCTGAAGCCTTGTCATCATCACCCTTTTGGACATAAGTGCGACCCAATTCATAAAGTGCTTGACAATAGAGAGGTGAATCCAGATTGTTTCTGGTTACTTGTCTGAGCATATCTATCTTCTTCGACTCGTTATTTGACAAGCCATATGAAACAGCAGCCTGATATGCAGAATAAACTACATCGGAACTTCTGTTGGCATTATACATCCTCTCATATAACTTGGCAGCTTCGTTATACTTCGATTGCATGAAATATGAATCAGCAAGTCTGATATTGGCATCTGTGCTATACTTTAAACCTTTTCCAGAGAGATATTTGCTGAACCAATTTTCTGCATCAGCAAATTTTTCCGCCTTAAAATAGCAATATGCCAAATTATAAACTGCCATTGGATATTCGCTAGACACCTTGAACGACGCAGACTTCTCTAAAGCGCGTAGAATATCTATAGCATCTGAATATCTGTTGTTTCTGTAAAAACATTCTGCTTGCCAGAACCCTGCAAGATTCTTCAGTTCTACATTCCGACCATAATTCAACGATGTCTCCAGCATAGGGATAGCCGATCTGTAACTTCCTGATTCTATAAGTTGCAGTGCCCTGAAGAATGAAGCTTTTTGAAGATTGTTCGCATTATCAACTGAAAGATTTTTAATCTTTTGAAGTAGTTCTATAGCTGATGTATAATCTTTTTTTAGAAGGAACGAGGCAGCCATATAACCATTTATCACATCATCTTTACCACTACCAGGATATTGTTGGATAAAACTTTCAAATTGAGAAATATCAGAATTGACATCAAATGACAATTTTGCAAAATTGAAGAATGCATCCTCTTTTATAACCTCATCATAACTCTTTTCTGAAGCCGATTTGAAAAGATTCATGGCTGACACTTTATTGTACTCTTTCAATAAAGCATTAGCCGCATAATATTCAGCATTCTGACCGATGGCATCATCTTCACCGACAACATTCATAAAGAAATCCTTCGCCTCTTCATAATTGCCTGTATTATAGGAAAGGATACCACCAAAATAGTGATCCACTCTGGAGAGATTGGCATTGGATGCGTATAGTTTGAAGTAACGAAGAGCCTCTTCAGTCATCTGTTTCTCATAGTATGCCTCAGAGATCATCCTAGATAGAGTGGATTGCAAATCCGATTCCAATGAGTTATAAATCTTAGGCCCATTCTCTACTACATAATCGAAATCTTTCAACATGAATTTTGACTCGGTAGCAAAATATGACGCCATAAGTGCGAATTTCGAATCAGCTTGCGCTTTTGAGAAGTAATCGAACGCCTTCTCAAATTGGCTGTCACGATAATATACATACCCAAGATAGTAGATGCTTGAATAATACCTTGGAGTATCTCCAGCAGCAATTATTTGAAGGAACAGACTCTCTGCTTGAGAATAATTGCCAGCATCCATATTACAGAATGCATATTTGAAATCACAATCAATCTTATCGTTGTGCAAAAGTTTCGAGTTGATGGTTGTGAAGATTTCAAGAGCCTCACCATACTCTCCCTTATCGAAAAGATGTGAAGCAAGAGTATATCTCACAAGAGGAAGTTCAATCGAATTTGGATATTGTTCAGAAAATCTCTTTACAAGCCCAACAGCATTATCCCTGTCGAGATTGATAGCGCACATCAAGCGATACGCTTCGAGTTCGATATGATTTAAAGATGTATTTGATTGACTCTCTTCAAGTAATTTGGAAAAGCTCTGTTCAGCGGCATAATATGTACCACTTCTGTAAAGCATTTTTGCATCTTCTATCCTGTTATTGAAGTCAACTCCAACCTGAGCGAAAAGTGATACAGAACAGATAATCGACGCTAGTATGAATAGTGATTTAGTAGGTTTCATATTGTCAGTCTTCCTTGCAAAAATACTAAAAATATATGTAAATTTGTGAATCAATCGTGCTTACTATGGAGAATAATACCCCAGTTGTTGAATTTTCATCTGCAGACATAACAAACTCAGATGTAGTAGTAATTGAAGATTTCAATCTTAAGCTTTACCCAGGTGAGTGGCTATATCTTACCGGCAAAGTCGGTAGCGGTAAAACATCTATCATCCGCACAATCATTGGCGAAAACCGTCTTGGCAGTGGCTACGCCAGAGTAGGAGATTTCGACCTTACCACACTGAAGAAAAAGCAAATACCATACCTAAGACGAGACATCGGTATTATTTTCCAGGATTTCCAGCTCCTTATGGACAGAAGCATAGAAGACAATCTTCTTTTTGTCTTAAAATCAACAGATTGGAAAGATCCTGATGCGATGCACAGACGGATCATGGCAGCACTGAAACTTGTCGGAATGGATACAAAGGCTCATAAGATGCCTCACCAGTTATCCGGTGGAGAACAGCAGCGTGTCGCCATTGCAAGAGCCCTATTGAATGAACCTCAATTGATTCTGGCAGACGAACCTACAGGAAATCTGGATGAAGACACAGCTGATGAGATTATGAATCTGCTGCAGAAGATAAACAAAGAGGGTAAAACAGCGGTCTTGATGGTTACTCATAATAAAGCTCTTCTAGAACAATATCCAGGACGCGTGTTAGTTTGTGAAAATGGTCATTGCAACGAAATATAAAAAAATCGTTGAGTACTTTCTGGCAAATATGCCAGTTGCACAATCAGAACTGAATTTCAACAATCCATATCAGTTGATTGTTTCAGTTATCCTCTCTGCACAATGTACAGACAAGAGGGTGAACCTTACCACGCCTTCACTATTTGAAAAATACCCTACAGTTTACGACTTGGCGAAGGCGTCCTTTGATGATCTTTTTGAATTGATTAAATCGATATCATATCCGAACAACAAAGCCCACCATCTTATCGGCATGGCACAGATGGTAGTGGAGAGGTTCAATGGCGAAATCCCATCAGAAATAGACGAACTTCAACAACTCCCTGGAGTGGGGCGTAAAACCGCCAATGTAGTGGCATCTATCATATATGACAAGCCCGTTATCGCAGTGGACACCCACGTATTCAGAGTCGCACGAAGGATTGGATTATCAAAGGGGAAAACACCTCTTGCTGTTGAGACAGATTTGACAAAGAATATCGCTCCAGAACTCAGACCGATTGCACACCACTGGCTTATCCTCCATGGACGATATACTTGTAAAGCAATTAAGCCCAAATGCTCAGAGTGCGGCATTGTGGAGTTGTGTAATTATCATAAAACACAAAAGTAATGGACGTATCCAAAGATAAGTTCAACACTATCCTTGCCGATTTCAAGACCTATATGAAATTGGAAAGGAACATGTCGCCTAACTCCATTGCCGGGTATCTTTCTGACTGCGATAAATTATTTGATTTTATACGTAATACTGGAGTCACAGAACCTTCAGAGATATCTTCAGAGTCCCTCGAAGATTTTCTTTTGGATTGTCAGAAACAGGGCTTATCAAAACGTTCCCAAGCACGCATGGTAAGTGCCTTACGTTCACTATTCAATTACATGGAGAACGAGGGAATTATTTCTTCTCATCTGCAGGATAGAATAGATTCTCCGAAAGTCAGCAGATATCTTCCTTCAGTACTTTCGATTGAAGAGGTTACATCCATTATCGAATCAGTGGATCTATCTAAGCCGGAAGGGCACAGAAACCGTGCAATCCTAGAGACACTCTACTCATGTGGATTAAGGGTCAGCGAGGCTGTATCTCTGCGCATTTCAGACCTTTTCTTTAACGAACAATTCATCCGTGTAATGGGTAAAGGAAGCAAGCAGAGAATCATCCCTATCGGGGAACCTGCCATGAAACAGATAAATTTCTACCTTGAAGATAGAAAGCATATTACTCCGAAGAGAGGAGACGAAGATATTCTCTTTCTGAATCGCCGAGGCGGAAGGCTGTCAAGAGTGATGGTTTTCAATATTGTTAAATCACAAGCTGCAGCAGTCGGCATCACCAAAGAGATTTCGCCACATACATTCAGGCACTCATTCGCTACGCACTTGATCGAGAACGGCGCAGATATTCGCATCGTTCAGGAGATGCTTGGACACGAAAGTGTACTTACCACAGAGATATACACCCACATCGACTCCAAGAAGTGGCAGGAATCCATTTTGGCCCACCACCCTATTTCAGAAAAATAGAGCGCCCACCGGTAATCCGGAAGGCGCTGAGAATATTCATTTTGAAATAAAACCTCCTTGATAATTAAGGTTTTACTTGTACACCGGTTTTCCATAACTCAGGAACTGTAGCTTTTACTGATTCAACCATCCCAGATGCCACGTAAACAGCTCTGGTGGTAATTGATTTATCCGTACCAGCATTGTCAAGCCATTGATACAAAGAATTATTGCCTTCAAAACCATTTGTAGCTAGCATTGTAACTGATGATAGTTTCGAACAAGCATCAAACATGGTTGCATAGCAATTCGTTACCAGTGTAGTTGCCGGTAATAAAGGTGCTGTAGTCAAGCTTGTACATCCTTCAAACATGCATTGATAACAGTAACTTGCTAGTTCTGTAGCCGGCAAGGCAGGGGCTGTTTCCAAAGTTGTACAACCATTAAACATTCTAAAACAGCTGGAAAAACCTAATTTTATCATCTTTAAATCAGGGACGTAGGACAATTTTTCACATCCTGAGAACATTTCAGAGCAACTGGATTCTTCAAATTTCGTTGCTGAAATAATCGGAGCATTTACAAGTTGTGTACAGCCTTTAAACATGCTTTGATAACAGTAATTAGCCAAAGAATCCGCCGGAAGTGCCGGAGCTTCTGTTAATTTGGTGCATCCGCTGAACATTTCTTGACAACAATTTGGGCCCAATTTTTCAACCACAAAATCAGGAACCGTAGTTAATCCAGTACAACCTTGAAACATTTGGCGACAACTGGATTCTGCGAATTTTGTTGCTGGAATAGTCGGGGCATTTACAAGTTTGGTACAGCCTTTAAACATGCTTTGATAACAGAAATTAGCCAAAGAATCCGCCGGAAGTGCCGGAGCTTCTGTTAAGTTGGTGCATTCGCTGAACATTTCTTCACAACAATTTGGGCCCAATTTTTCAACCACAAAATCAGGAACCGTAGTTAATCCAGTACAACCTTGAAACATTTGGTAGCAACTGTATTCTGCAAATTTCGTTGCTGAAATAATCGGAGTATTTACAAGTTGGGTACAGCCTTTAAACATTCTTTGATAACAGCGATCAGCCAAAAAATACGCCGAAAGTGCCGGGGCATTGACCAAATTAGAGCAACCGGCAAACATAGAGTCGTAACAACGAGATTTCAATTCAGTAGCCGGAAGTGCCGGGGCATCAATCAAACTAGTAC
>DCGV01000044.1 GCA_002314725.1 Bacteroidales bacterium UBA1769 | reverse complement strand
GTTCTGGACGCATTGCACAGCGGAAAGGAATTGAGTATCCGTATATTTTTGGTTTGTATAAAGAAATAAGCACAACTCATGGTTGATTTAAATTACGTTAAGAAAAAGAAAAGAAAGAAGGCAGCTACCATCATTGGATCCGTTGGTATGATCGGTGTAGTTTTACTTATCATCACCTCGTTCCTCGGAAAACAACTTGGTAACTTCACAATCGAGCTTAAGCGCAACAGCACACAGCTTGCTCTTTCAACTGACGAATCTTTCCAAAAATCCTCTACATATTTAGGCGTTACAGATGTGCCTGTTCATGTTGGTTACTATTATGCTGACCGCGTTAACAAGTTCGAAGATCCTCTTGTGGATTCAACGGCATCAAATGGCGATCTCTATTTTGAAAAGGATACCCAGGGAAATAAGGTTGGAACATTCTTCTTTAAATTTACCTATTTTGTCAAAAACACCGGTATTGATGATGCTTTCTACAATTCATCTTTCGATATTGTCGATGTTAAACGTGATGCAAACTACAACTATGACCTATCTGATATTTTAAGAGTTCAGATTTATAACAACGATGCTACAACTGATGAGCACCAATCGACAATCTATGCTAAGAAAGAGCTTAAATACAGCGTAGAAGACGAAACTCAGCAAGAATTCTTCGATGCTCCAGTTTGCATCGACCGAGTTGACGGGAAAACCGTTATCGGTGGATATGCAACTCGTTTCCTCGACGATGAAACTGTCATGAAGGAAGAACACGTGTTAATTAAAGCCGGAGAAATGAGAAGAATCACCTTTGTTATTTGGCTTGAATTATCAGATGAACAAGCAACAGGCGCTATGCCTAAGAATACAAGCCTCAAACTCGCTATGAACATTGAAGCTGTTCAGGCATTCCAAAATGAGGACTAACCCTTGAAACTCAACTTATTTTTTCCAACATTGATATCCGTTGTTGCCTCGCTTTGCTTTGCTAGCATTGGAGCGACATACGCTTGGTACCAGTATAGATCTTATGTTTCCATGAATTTTGGCGGAACATCGATTGAAGCGACCAAGATTTTTCAGGTTGGTTTGGTAAGCGATGTTGCACTTGATTGCAACAAATATGGTCTTGAATATGAACGCGTTGACGGAAGACGAGTTTACTGGGTTAACGGCTCTGCAACAGAAAAACTATGTGAGTATTACTTGGAAACAAATGGATATGGCACCAAATACCTTAACGGTGTCACAAGCGGAAAGTATTCTTATAATCAGTATGATGAGTACGGTAGAGATACATTCTCTTTAAAGAGAGCGCCAATCTATTGCGACAACTATGCTGGTTCCAACTTCCCTAATTACGATCTAGCTAAGAAGAATGATTATCTTCATTTCTCCCTGGCTTTTAGAACCATCATTATTAACGATGAATCGGAAAGCGTTTCAACAAAGAAATCTGGAATTAAACTCACATCATTCAAATTCCAACATAAAGATAACGACTTAAATAAGGCTGTTAGAGTCCACTTCTCAAATGCTGATAGCTCAAGCGCATTTATATTCAATCCATCATCAATACAGGATGGAGAGGATGAGGTCGGTGGAGTGCTGGATCTTTGCAATAATGGAACCTACGACACGTTCACCTTCGCGGGCGACGACTATGAATATATTTATGGTGAGAGCGAAAGCCTTGGCTACAAGTCCGAAAAGACCACAGATGGCGCACCTCTGACATTATCTGGAGGTGATGGCGATTGTTTCAACGCTGAGCATGTTAATGGTGCCTATGCAATTGATGAAGATAAGACGGTTTGGTCCACAAGCAATTATTGCGGATCTGACAGTGTTATCTTAAACAACAAGATTATTTCAACAAACGAAGCTAGCGGCATTGCATACTTCTCAATGGATATCTATCTTGAGGGTTGGTCACATGCATTCACAAATTCCGTTTTGGACAAAGCGTTTGGCTGCTCTATGGAGTTCGAAAGCATATGACGAGCAAACAAAAGGTTGCTTTATCTATCGTTACGATTACTGCGATACTGGGAGCATCTGCTGGTGTGTCATTCGCATGGTACGCTAATGGTGCATATCTTCGTACTTCAAACGTTGGAATTGATTTAACATCTGAACCAGAACTTGGATTGGGTCTCGCGCATAGCGAAAACCCGGAAGACTACCATTATGGCGAATTCCCTATGGAAGAACTGCCAAAAATGGTTAGCGGATATACCGATGAATTGGACGATTGGGATCAGAACTCGGGCATTAACGGTTTCGTGCCTGTTAGCAGCATGTTTTCCGACGAATGGATTGGCAAGTATGATGAATCTGGAGAATTGATTGACCCTGTTTTTAGGATGAACTATAAGAGGGCCTCGATTTATAGAGAGGAATCGTATCACAAGACATCCGAAGCAAAGGCCGGCTTCTATTCAGTTCCGCTATATCTATACTGTGATCACGATATGAACGTTACTATTGATTCCAATGGTACAACATTCACTCCTGATGAGGAGACGAATCTAAAACAAGCAAAAATCCTCCACCAGGAAAACGACGATATTTCGGTAGAACGATACAAGGAGTACTTGGATAACCTTCACAAATCCCTTAGATACTCTATCTACGATTGTGAGACGAAAAAATACTGGATTATTGACCCAACGAAAGAAGGGGACACATATTTGTCGGGGGTATTGGATTTGGACGCGAATAACGTCTATGACTACTATTACGACAAAGATACCGACTCATACTTTGAATTCTTGTTCGGAGAATATGACACATCGAAAGAAATCGTCTACAAAGAGAACGCTTCTTCAGAAGCTGTAACCCAATATGACACTTTCAACGCTAGACACGAAGAGGGCGTTAATGCAGTTGACATAGAGAATTGCTTGGCGAATGATATGTTGAAAAAGGAAGACAGCTATTCGACCCAAGAATTAGACAATGTAGACATGATAAGTTTGGTTAACCACGTTCCTCATAGAATTGTATTGTCCATCTATATCGAAGGGTGGGATAGAGATAATATCTCCGTTGCTTCTTATGGATCATTCTTCGCGTCAATAAAATTCAAATTAACTACACCATATTTTGGCTAATCAAACGCGAATATTGATTAGTCAATCACCTATCAAAAGAAAAGGAGAAACACTATGAACGCATATTTCAGTTATTTACAAGAAGTGTTCGTATCATTCTGGAAGCATTTTGGAACTTTCTGGTATGACGCAATCATTGGACCATGGCAAAAGGTCGGAGGAAACTTCGAGCACTATGGCAATATTTTCGATACATATAACTCCAGTT
>DCGV01000080.1:18198-18377 GCA_002314725.1 Bacteroidales bacterium UBA1769 | reverse complement strand
CTCAAGCATTTGAACAGTATTCTTTCCCGGAAGGAAATCTTTCTGCAGCCAGGCTATATCTTTTTTATCTTACATCTGTAATAAAAGTCATTACTTCGGAAGCCCCTGAATGGCAGAATCTTGTTTCAAGAGTCACGATGGAGGAAGAAAATATGTTGACAGAAGAGAATCTTCCTGCG
>DCGV01000080.1:4760-18094 GCA_002314725.1 Bacteroidales bacterium UBA1769 | reverse complement strand
GAGCAAACAAAAAGAGCGGGGAAGATTTCCTCACTCTCTTTGTGAACTTGTGGTTTCGTTATTTCTCGTTGAAAGAACCAGATTGATTCTTTAAGGTGTTGATTTCTAGTTTTTTATTGAGTTTATATAGAGATTATGCTAAATAGGCATATAAACGTTGATACTTCTGAACGACCATTTCCTAACTAACGAAGATAGTATTATTGCTCAACTCTGACTACCTCTATTACTTTCGGTTCTCCCTTGAAGTTTTTTCCAATCCTAACTCGTAGTTTTAGGCCGGAGTTCCAGGACCTTTCAATCATTGAACGGTCAATATTCACGAATTCATTTCCAATCTGCAGGCTCCAATTTTTAACACGGAGTGTACCAACTTCTGTTCCCATCAGTTTCGCATCAAGGAGAGATAGGTCAACAGTATCCTCCTGTTTGATCTCGACTGAAGGACTGTTATCCTTAATGGAAGGAGCAGTATTGCTAGCAGATATAGATGAAGCTTTTAGAACGCGACCATTATCTATGAATGATTTAATCCAGACCAAAACAGTCTTTAGAGTGATGAGAAGCGTGTCATACATGAAGGGAGCCCTTCCTTCTTCCACTTCTTTTTTCTCAAGGGTGTCAGAGTGCGAGAGAGAACTACTGGAAAGAAGAAGTTTCATAGATGGAATGATATACTGAGGTATCTTTGATCTGTTAGCTTTGTCAAACTTATCAATCCTGTCATTGATTGCGGTTTTCTGTGTGTTCCCTCCAATATGACCATCCTTTACCAACAAATCCATGACTTCTTCAAGAACATCGCGGAATCTATTGAATGGATCCGTCTCATTGTCTTTTCTATACGCGAGAATGTCAAACAAAGTCTTTTCCATCTTCTTGCCGAGATAATCATCGATACAGAGAGAAAACAATTCAGGGTTTTCTTGACGTAGCTTGAATTCTTCGGTTTTTGTCTCGGCAATCCGTGCGCAAATGGCCCGAATCCATTCTTTTGTTTGATCAGAGTCTGCTTTCTTGTCCATTACACCTTCAAAACAGGAAAGATCATTTTCGTTGTCATATTTATCAAGGAGGAGTTCTCCATATCCAGTATATATCCAGCATGGGAATGGTTGCTTACATTCTTTACGAAGGCCGGAAAGATTTTGCATGAGCAAACTCAACCCAGGGAAGGATTTACCTTCTTCTTGAAAAGCTTCTCCGGCTTTGGGGTACTTGGCATCAGATATTATGCCATCAACGAACGAAGCATTATTCCGAACATAATCGATAGCCGATGCAGCATCATGAAAAGGTATAATTTCTATTCCTGCTCGTGCAAATTGCGATTTATTGTCTTCAAGGAGGGTGTCGATTTCATCATCGGCCCAAACGACATTATACAAGTGGTCCATACGTGTATTTCTTAGTAGTTATTAAATCATATCCATCTACTGGAAGCAAAATATCGATAATGAAGTTCCATTTTTCTGAATAGCGAAGACATAACTTCCCTCCGAATTTACGCACAATTTGGTGAATATCATAACCTCCTTGCCCTGTATTTCCTGTGGATACTCCTTTTGCCCCTTTTGTAACATAATCATATACTGTTATGTTGTCATCCAGTTTTTTGCCATTATTGCAAACACTTATTTGTAACCAGGTTTTGGACTCTAGGGAAACGGTATCTAGAGAGATGAATACCTTGTTATCGCTGGAAACCTTCTTGTCAAAACCATGGCGGTGTGCATTGCGAATGATATTGTCCATCATGATATAGAAGAGACTTTCGCTGACATCTACTTTAAGACTATTATTGACCTTGCTGCAATCCAATATGGGATCTAGCCCAAAAGGAAGACTTGAAGAAGATGAAATATACCGGTGGAGGAGTTCCACAATGGGTACCTTATGAGAACTGTTCTTTAGTCTTTCAAAGTTTAGGCCGGCAGCTTCAATTAATCGAAGAATGTAGCCAAAATTGTCTTCAATCTTTTTTAGTTGTGTATACGTTTCTGAATTTCCCTCATATTCATCGCGAAGATTGCCCAAAAGGCTCTGAATTCTTCTTGCCGGTGAACCAATACTATGATTCAGATCGAACAGCGCTTCAGATGTACCAACCTGAATCTTCTTCTTCTCAATATCCCTATTAATGACATCCTCAATGAAATCTTTTTGCTCTTTCAAGGAAGGAAGATCGATAAAGACTTTAAGGAAGTCCTTCTCAGTAATCTTCCCATCATGACTGCGACTCCTTAGTTGAGAGACCAAATCGGTTTGAAGAAGGTAAGCCAAATACCATGGGTTGACTCTGTCCATATTGATTGTAAATGCCATCACGTCCTCATCAATGACACTTGATGACATGAATAATCCCTCGGGAAGAGTAATTGTTTCTGTTTTGGAGTCAGATTCATTGGTGTCTAAATCAACATACTCAACCTGTCTTGAAACGTGGCTTTCTGGACTTCTTTGATGAAAAGAAGGAAAAAGTGGCCATGTCTTATTCATTAAGAATAATGCATTCTCATTATACCATTCTCTGCAGTCTGCAGCATCATGAATCCCCTCGGATAAAAGTTCGTTGTAGTTGTCTTGTGCTCGCTTGGGCCTATCACATATGGCAATACATTCGAACAAGCCATTTCTTGTTGTGGGCTGGCCCTTTATTGGTGTCAGAAGTTCAGATAAAAGAACTTTATTTTTCGCGCGGGCATGATCGTACGAATTATATAAATTGATATCAAGGTTATAATCTTCATCCGCAATAATATCCTTAGATATGAATTTATAAACAACGTTATCCTCTGGGTACTTGGAATCTTCGAATCCGAAGATACGATATTTCATTTTCCCGTGCTCTCTGTCCTTTTCCAGAAATACATTGTCCTGATTGAAAAACCTGACGTTTCTGTACACTCCATCTTTGACAATGTCAATAAAGTATATCACGATACTGTTGAAGCCGAAATCGAGATAATATCTAGACACATCTTTGAGGAGGCCATTGTCGACAAGGTATTTTCTAAAGCCTTTTGTCTCGTTTCCAGAAATAAACTGCTTGTAATCATTATCTGACAAGGCAAGGAAAAAATGTCCCTCATGAGAAGTAATAAACTCTGCAACTGAATCATTAAAATGTTCAAATTCCCATTGCTTGATATCGGTTTCAGATTTTTTCATCTCTTCGGTGCATAGATGAAGCCATTTTTCACAGGAGACGCCGCATTTTGCACAGATTCGGATTATTGCAATTGCCAGATCAACGTCTACGGCAATATTTTGCACGTCGTCTGTCTGGTAGAGTTTGGCTGAGTTGGCCATCATCACTTTTGCGGCGTAGGGCCAGATTTCAAATCTGTCGTGAAATTTGTACCGTTGAAAGATATTCTTTGCTTGTGGCGCATTGAGATAGATGAATGGCATGAGCAAAGCGCTGACGCCGTCTTCAAGAAAAGCGCATTGAAGATTGCCTGTCTGACTGATGTCAAACTCAGCGTATTGCTTAATGTCGTCTGGTTTCAATAATGAGAGGAGAACGACTGCCTTATCCAGCTTTTCTCCGGCTGTTTCTTCATCATTTGATAGGAAACATTCTGAACCATGAAGACGAGGAATCTCCAGAAGAGAGGAAATTGAATCCTTGTAAGGAACACTTGACTCTGAAATAAGATTCTGTAGAAATTTGATAGGATCTTGTTGCCCACAAAGCGGTGTTCTTCCATATTCTAGTATTCCCTCCAATCTTAAAAGTAGAAGAGCAAGATAGATGTCTCTGTCCTGTGTGATGAATAGCTTTTCATCTTCACTGACAATCTTTTTTGCTGCCAAATAACTTTCGCTTGATGGCTCAAAAGTGGAATCTTGAAAAATGTTTGGTCGGTTGTGATATAGTGTATTCAGAACCCTTTCAACCATACTTTTACGGTCAGTCACAATTTCCTTGACAGCCGGATGATATTGTCCGTTTTCATCTTTAACAATATTTTTCCCATTAACATTGGGTAAGATATTGATATTGTTTTGGAGTGCAATATTGAGTTTCTCGAGTTCGTTTTTGTTCATACTGGTTGATTTTTAGTGGTTAATACAATGGAATTCATTTTCCCCTTTCAATGTCCTGTAGGACCGCCGATAATAGTGCTTACATCTTCATTATCAATAAGTGGGTTTATATTTGAATTCCTGTATTGCTGTTAGTATGAATAATATGCCTGTATTTGAAACGATGCAAAGATATATGACCGCCACGAAATGTATGTTCGCTTAACCTCTATGTTTATGCTCGACGATTAAACACGAATAATAGTTTCTTCTTTATTCAATGATTCTATTTGCATTGAAAGTGTACGTTCTGATGACGGACACAAAAGTAATATGGTAAAACGAAGAGTATTTACGCTGAACACATTTTATCGAAAAATTGATGTGTATTCAAAGATATATTGTGATAACTCCGGGGAGTCAACCACTTTTATCTCTCTTCCGAGTCCGATGACAAAGCGACCTATGCCCTTCAACTGGCAGACATATGAATCATAAATCCATTTGTCTCCATCCTGTTTGATATCTGGCTCAGCCAGAGGAAATTCCTCGCACAGAAGGTTCTTTGCAAGAAGACTCATCTCCAGTTTGACATGAATCTTGTCATCGCCTGTCATATGGAAGGCATCGATACCGCTCTTGTGGTGTTGTTCTTCAAACGACCAATCCTCATGAAGGACATCAACCCACTCAATCCGAGGGATCTTGAAGAGACGGTTTTCCCTCTTCTCTATATCAAAGGCCCATACATCAACATGGTTGTTCGTAAAACCGAACGGCTCAACAAGTCTGTCTCGAATGACCCCGGAGTTACTTGAAGAGTAGCTCTTGAGAACGACTTTGCGGTGTTCCTCCATAGCAGACTTGAGGGCCTGAACATTGGCGGCATTGGACTTTGAGCCAGAGAACTCATTGATCTTTGTGACATCATAAACCCTTGCGAGCTTCTTGTAAAGGTTAGCCTTCAGGGTGTTTGAGCTGCTGAGGCTCTCAACAAGGTTGCATACTATCTGAGCCTCTTCCTCCGAGAAGTAAACCAGATTCTTAAGGTCTTCATATTCGGAAGGGAGCTGCATGAGACGGTATACATTATTCTCATCCTTTTCAACGGCAAAGCCAACGGACTTAAAGGTGTCGATGTAGCGGTAGATGGATCTGTAAGACGTCTCCAGTGTCTCTGCCAACTGCTCTACGGTATATCTGACATTGCCAGACATTAGCCTCATAAGGCGAAGTACTCGTTCTATTCTTGGCTGTTCCATATGTTTTTGAAGCTAATATTACAACTGTGTAGTATTCTCGATTTCCCCTGTTTCTGCATTAATACTGACATCTACCAGATCCTTAATCTTTCCAATTGCAAACTGAATTCTATCTTCTGTATCGATACCGTCTTCCGTCTGTTTAACTATCCACGGTTCGTTCCTGCCCTGCTCGAAATAGGTGAATCCGTTACCCACAGATTTGAGGGAAGAAATCGGATGCAAAAGAGAGAGGTCTTCCCCATAATCGCCCAGGGATATGATTTTGCATTTGTATTTTTCCTTGAGAGGCCCTGATAACCTATCGTTCAGTACATTCAAAAATGGGTTCCAATGTTTACCATTGTATTGATGCTTGTTTAGAGAAGTGCAGACGTAGTCATTATTTTCATCCCATGTGAACTCTCCATCTGCACCACGAACCATATCTGGGTATTTTGCAAAATAGTAGCGCCAAGGATATGAGCTGGTGGACTCTTGTGAAGAAGTATACTGGTTGATGATTGAGTCCAAAGTCTCACCTTCTTTCACTTTTGTTAAAAGCTCCCGTAAAACATCCATGGTCATCTCAAAACCTCCCTTGTTGCTCTTATGAAGAAGGCCCGTCCATGTTGAGCGGTTCCCATTCCCTAAATAATAACGGTTATTGTCATATTGCAAATAAGAACCGACAGAAATCATTGCGCAATGAATTTTGAAATAATCGTCTGGGGCAGCATTTAAAGTAAATACGTTATAAAACGTGTCAACGAGCTCCAGATGGTTTGTCCCTAATCCATTTACATAACCATAAATGAGAGGGTGATCTTCGTATTTGAGCAGAAGATTCAATGAATCCGAATCAAGGGTAGATTTCAGTTCAGCTTTGGCGATTTCCTCATCTTCTTGAATACCATTGAATCTATGTGATAAAGTCTTGTCTATGCGCCCTTCAATTATCAATGTCGAAACTTCAGACATAAGGTCATGCATATATTCAGCATCACCACGGATTTCACCGGAATTGGAGTTCCAGATAAGATTCCTCAGAATCCTCAATCTTGTCCTAAAATCTTCTTCATTTACTATATCCCTGTTCAAAAGATAGGTAAGGATGCCGTACAGGAATAGGAAATCTCCGTATGAAAAGTTGTTGTTGACTTGGTATAATTTTATGCAGGCATGAAAAAAGTTCTGTTTTTTCTCTCGATACTCCCATAAATATTTATAAGTTGAAACCTTGCTGTCTTCATGAGCGTTTTGAGAAAGGAAAGAAGAGAAGAAATTGTCAATTCCTTTGTATTCAATCATTACGTCGTGCCAACAGTCAAAAGCGCGTTCAAGATATTTCCTATTCTCGTTGGCTTTAAGCGAATCTTTGTATAAGGATTTTATCAGTTGAAACTCATCCCTTGATTTCTCAATACCTTGTTGGTAGCATAGAATATGGCTTACATAAAAGAAATAACGAAGGAATTCCTTATCAATAAGATTTTTTTCATCACGATAAGGGAATAAGGTGTCAGCCCATTCAACATCGAACTTGTGGCTAACGGAAATTGCTTCTGCTGAGTCCCTTTCGTAAAGATCTTCAAATTCAGCCTTGAAATGCTCAAAAGGCGTAAGTTTCTTTCCTCTAGAATTCATCTTGATGTATAGCTCATCAGAAAGACCATTTTCGGAAAGGGGGAGGAAATAAAAGATTATTCGCTCCGGCTGACCGGTAAGCTTTTCCCATAGATTATCCAGGTCTGAAAATCTTTCCCTAATTGCATCCAACATTACAAGCATGCTGTTTACTGTAGGATCGTCATTCCAATTTCCCATGAACCAGTGCATGTCTGTAAGTTGCTCGCTTATGGAACGGCTTAAGTCTGGTTCAAAAGTTAATAGATGGTTACAAAAATCTCTGGAACTGGGCCTGATATTATATGAAAAGTTATTAAGGAATGAATACTCCTCAATCGGCATCTGAGCTTTCTTGGCTGCATACCAGTGGAGAAGATACAATGTGGTCAATCTCTGTTGCCCATCTAGAGGAGTGATGTTGATTCTTTCCAATTTACCGGCAATTGTCTTACTCCATATATCTTCTTTCTCTCCATATATGAAATCGAGTTTCATTACATTAGAAGATCCATCTTGAGAAAGATAGCCATGGATAGATTCCAGAAATCGGCTTCTTACCCTATTAACATCATCAGACGTTCTTCCTTGTGCGTAATCCCTTTGTACCATAGGGATGATAACATGGTATCTGGTCAAGAAAGACTTGAAACTATGTATTTCGAATTCTTTATTGTTTGCTGCCATAGCGTATCTCAGACTTAATTAATTTAATTTCCTGACCATTATTCCCTTTATTGTGGAATAACACGTTGTTCATTGCTTGGATATAACATTTTCTATCCTCTTCTCCCCAGAAGTGCAATTTGGTGTCGGACGGAGAATAGTATTTCATGAAGACATTCTTAGTGCAAACAGGAATGTAATCACCACCTTTATCCATTTCTATGATTTTTTCCCTCTTGACATCGAATGTGGAATTATTTAGAGCGGCGTTCTCTCCGACAGTGAGAAGTGCCATATTTGACAAAGTGTGCAAAAAGGTGGAATCGTCTCCATCAGAAAGAATATTTATTACAGACGGAGAGACCTCGTTGAATTCTTCTCGTATGGAGCCATTATAGTTTGGCTCGTGAATGTGAGATAGTACAACGTCCATTCTCTGAATAACTTCATTGATACGCGTCACACTATTAGGGTCAGACGTTTCTCTGATGATATTATTCAATGATTTCTTGTGAGAAAGCAGCCATGTCTCCCACTCCTGGTTGGTTCTTAAGCTCTCAGAGTTCTGGGCGTGAATGTGCTCCAGTGACCAAGTGCCCTCGTTTTTGTAACGTTCAAATGGGAATCTGTTGTTTTCGTCTCCTTTCTGTCGAATCGTCTCAACATTGAAGAGGAGAAGAATAGTATGTATATAAGCGCTATGGTCCAGATAATTAAGATCGGCATAGTCAATTTCACTGGGATTAACCTTATCTGCCGTCATGAAAACCATTTTTGCACGTATTTTTTGTATGACGCAACTCTTAAAAGCGCTTTTCCCTATGGGCTTTTCTTCATTCATGGAAAGGTCCAACAAATCCTTTACATTCTCACCAGTGGCGACGAGAAATCCAATTTGGTGGAAAAGGTTGAAATCCTTATACCACTCCTTTAATTGCTGATAATAACGAACTATCAACTCCCACGTTTCAGCTTTGTTTGTGGATAACTTGAACCTTTCATAGAAACGGTTAAAAGTAAAGAAACTGCTTTCGCCCTGTGGCTTCATTTCAATCATGTCGAAAAGCAATTCCATCCTAATCGGATATTTGGAAGAATCCTCGTTTGTGATGAACGCCCAAAACTTAGGATCATGAAGTTCTTTTTCCATTGAGTCCCATGAGAGGGCTATTTCATGTTGCGTTTTTTCCTCCAAGCCATATGGATTCCCGGAGTAATGACCTTGCTCGTCTTTCTTCCCTTTTGTTAGAAACAATGCTTTTACCAGTTCGGCATTGGTAAGGTTTATCTTCCCGATGTTAAGACGGGTAAATATGCTGACGCTGTCTTCATTATCGTCAACCTCGTACCAGATGATGGTGACAGATTTTTGCAACTTTTGAGCAAAATCCAGTTTTTTGGCAATATCATCATTGAACCATTTTTTAATAATACGAAAAGCATCTTTTATAAAAAGTTCGTCGATATTGCTTGAAGGAGAGAATAAGTCAATCTGACTGATGTTTTCCAGAAGCTCACGGCTCCCAATATGACCATTTTCACTCTTCCTTGTGGTATATTCAATTGAATAGTTGATTTGGGCGAAACCAGTAAGGTATTTCATAATGAGAAACAAAGTGGTCATTCGCTGCTGCCCATCAATCAACTCATATTTCCCATTGATGTGTTTGACTACAACTGGCTGTAGACAATATTTCTGCCCGTCCGGGAATTCGTTGATATCGTTAAGGAGATGCTCAATTTCATCTTTACCCCATCTATAGCCCCTTTGGTATGCTTCAATTACAAAGTCTCCAGTGATGCTACCTATGTTTTTCTCTTCAAGATTCATCGTATCGGTGTGTTAGTAAGAGTTTATTTGACATTATTTTCGTCGAAGGCCTTGTTGAACTCCTCCTTACTGGTTGTGAATACATGGCCGAGAATTCCGACAGAGACAGTATTCACTCCATCTTCGGTTTCGACTTGACCGATACTGCATACGAAGCAGTTCTTCACTTCGAGTTTGCTGTCAAGAGCCATCTCTATAAGTTTAGATCCCACAGCCGAGCCGAAAAGAACGATACCGTCATCCTTGCTGAGTTTGTTCATCTCATGGTTCAACTTGGAATTGACTACGGACATCAAGGCATCCTTATGCTCTTGTTTGTTCGGACAAGTTATGACGCATACAGCTGCGAAGCCGGCCAATACCAATAGAGTTATGAAAAACTTTTTCATGCTTTATCTGGTTCAAGAAAAATGATGGTCTTATTATTTGATTTAGCGTATTCTATCTCACTTTTTGTGCTGTTCCCGATATACCCGTCGACATTTATTACAAATATCTCATCAGCCATATCTATCTTGCGCTTGTGCATGTCATCCAGCATCTCTTTCGTACCCTCCGTCCAGACCTCATCATCCCCGCTGTGGCCGAATAATCCGACACTGATGACGATATTGCCTTCGAGCGTCAAACGCTTCTGTGCCTCTAGAAACTGGTCCTTGAAGCGCGTGCTTCCGCATAGAGTTATGACCTTATACTTTCCAACCATAATGACCTTATACTCATTTACCTTTGTATTCAGAATCACAGAGAGGCGTCCCGTCTTCGGTGGTCCACCACTCCCATCCATTTCGGCTACCATGTAAAATCAGGCTGATTGCTCCTGACAGGGCGGTGGACTTCGCCCTCTTACAATAGAATATGTATGGCTGAATAAATTCTAAGGCGCCATTGGCATTATATGCCAGAATACCTTCTTCAAGAAGCGCCTGCCTAATTTCCTCGACTTCAGGATAGGATTCTGCCTTGTTGAAAGACATATTAAGCACTGTCCCTTTTTCGACCTTCACATTGCCATTCTCGGGGTAGAGGACACCAACAGCATAAGCCTCTCCTAATTTTGCAAAGATGGGAACTTCTTCGATTGTGGCTGTCTTTGTCTCAAAGTAAGGATATAACTCCAGTATGCTCATTATCAAGGACTCGGTCCTGCGTTCAATATCTGTAAGAGTCCACTGGTCTTTTGCAAGTATCGATTCGTTTATCTTCAGATGAGAGGTAGTGGAAAGGACTTTGTTCTTATATTCCCATATCTTGTTACCCATCTTGCTGTTGTCCGGCCTTGCTGCCAACGTGAGGTTGCCAAGCCGATGAACATTTCTCTCGTATGTCTCCTTGTCGACACCGAGAGCGGAATACCATTCGGCAGTGGCGGTCTGTGGCATAAGATGTTCAATGCTGAGTTTCGAGAAATCCACAGGAGCAGGATTGTCCTTGGATTCAAGTTTCTTCAAGAAGATGGACAACCATACGCGGAGACTGTACATGTTCGCATTAAGAATTCTGTCACGAACAGTCTTGTCATCCGGCATCTGCTGAGAGTTCCCTCTGTTGCGGTTGATGAGGTTCTTCTTAAAGAGCTCGACGATATTCGAATAATCCCCATCGCAATCCGAAAGGACTTCCTTGAGAAGGGTAGGGAAGTATCTAGAGATATCGCTGGTATCCATCCCACACAGAGAGCGTCTCATCAGGTAGGAATTGATGATGCTGATAATCTGTCCGATGCTGGATAATGCTATTAAGTTCTTTCCGGACTGATCCACCGAACTATGGATGGACAGCAACTCCATAAGAACCGGAGCTGGCATATCGGATGCTATCTCCCTGAATTCAGACAGGGGTTCCCTCAGCTCGATCGGGAGTTCCGACAGATCCTTCAGATATATGTCATTGTAATACTGAGCATAAGACACGATGGATTTGAACACGCCTTCTATACCCAGTTCTTCGATATTCTCCTTATACCAGTTCGTAAAGGCATAGTAAGCAGCAGTCTTGTTGACTATTGCCCTGTTCTTTGCCATGAGGAAGAACCTGAAGAACGACTCAAGCGTCTTGGCATTCGGTGACACCAGTGTTTCAAGCTTTTTCCAATATTTGGTATAATATTCATCCTGAATATCACTGCTGATTGGCATGAGGATGAAGTTCCTGATGAGATCTGAGGCAGTCAGCTTCTCTCCTGTTGCATTGATGCTCTCGAATATTTTCTGAGGGTAGTCATCTTCAGTAATGGGAACACAGACGAGATAAAGCTTATTGATGGAAGGAAGAATCTCGTTTTTCAAGGAATATATGTTCGCCAAGTCCAGGATCTGTTTCTTCAAAAAGACGTAGTTCTTATAGACATTGGAATCTGTCTCTGTGATGGAGGACATGTCTCCGGAAACAATCTTTTGGTATACCAGATCGTCCGAGACGAGTGGTTTCAGCTTGAACTTGATGTCCTTGTTGATGGGATTAATGAGGAAACTGTTCTCCAACTGGATAGCGTCTTCTCCCTGCCCGCGTTCCTCCAACAGGGCCTTGATGGCATATAACATAAGGAATACGGTGGTGAGTCTTTGCTGGCCGTCAATTATGGCCCGCTCTCTGGTGAAAGGGTTCAAGGACTTCTCCAGATAGATCATTATCCCGATGAAATGCTTGGAATAATTGCCCTTGAGAACTTCCTTGAGGTCAGAAAGAAGCTGGTTGACTTCTTTCTGCGCTGTCCATGTATAATTGCGCTGGTATGCGGGAATCACATACTGGGATCCCTGGCTGTTGTACAGCAGATCCAGTAGACCTACTCGTACTGGAGTGTTTTCCTGGGAGAACATTTTCGAAAAGATGTTTGGTTACAGTTCTTTCAGCCTTTCGAGGACTTCGGAGATTGTGAAGGCGCCGTCGACTTTCTTCTTGTCAAATACCATATAGTATTTGAAGGTGGAAGAGCCTGCCATGTTGCTCCAGTAGCTGCCGAGTTCAATCTTGTCAAGGCTGTCTGAGTTGTCCCTGTCGTCTCCCTTTGTCTCTATGAGGGCAACCTTCCCGCTCTTCAGCTTTACGATAAAGTCAGGGTAATGGTTGATGAAACCGTTGATTCCGAAACCGTTTCCTCTTTCCGGATTTCTGTGCCAGTATACGACATTGTCAAGATCGGCTATCTTCTGAATGACCCTCTGCTCGAACGTATTCATATCCCCTTCGTCGGTGAACAGACCTTTGGAAAGGCCGAGAACTTTGCTCTTGACATTGCAGGATGCCGGGAACTTGTAAGTAGGGGAGCAGCAAACCTTGTCGGTATCGAGCCATTTCTTGAAGGTCTTTTTTCTGTGTTCCTTCAGCAGCAAGTCAATCTTGTCTTTGAAATTCTTTGTCAGCGGAAGAATCTGGTCAAGAAGCGAAGTGAGCTGTTCGTTGTCAACATTCGCAATGGCCTGCTCAACATACTTCTTGAGTTCCGGTTCAGATATTGAATCATATTTCAGGCCGCGTGCTATCTGACCGGCGAAATTCTGCTTTTTCCTATCATCGGGAAGTTTGTTGAAGCAGTCTTTGATGAAGGACAGCTGCATATCGGTGAGACCCTTCCGTTGAATTTCGTATTCATTCGTTCCGGACTTTCCGAGGTCAAGACTGACTGCCTCGGATTCGGTCGGGGTCAGGCTGACATTGTGGTCCTGCATGCTGAGGTCAAAGCCTTCGGAGAGCATTTCCTTTTCAAGAGGAATATATGTTTCTTCAGCTTCAAAAATTGATTCTTCATAGTTCTTCAGTTGGAACTGAGGGAGAATAATGGCTTTGGCGTCTTCTTCAAGGAAGTCTTTAATAACGCTGGCTTTTGGCATAAAGGATTGTATGTCTGATGGTGTTGTATTTTCTGACTCTGATGAAGCTTCCACCTGCTCCTCATAGTCCTGATTCTGACGCAGAGCGATCTGCTCAATGGCGCT
>DCGV01000080.1:217-4622 GCA_002314725.1 Bacteroidales bacterium UBA1769 | reverse complement strand
GAGATGTCAATATCGTTGTTGTCTTCTTCTGGAGATGTCTCCGCCTCATCCTCACCACCGAAGAGACCTCCGAAGTCAGACGGAGCAACGGCATCCTGAGGAATATTGGAGATTTCCTGCTCTTCATCCGCCCGAAAATCCTTACGGCTGAAACCGGCATTGTTCAAGCTGGAAATGATGCTCTGGATCGTTTCTTGAAAATCCCTCGAAGAGGCGAACACATACGAAAGGTTTAGCAATTCTTCAGAATGCTTGGCGGTATAAGGAAGGCGGAGGATACGTCCAAGAATCTGTTCGACGGAAATCTTGGATGTTCTGTTGGCCAAAGAGGCAAGGATATAGGCAAACGGGCAATCCCATCCCTCTTTTAGTGCGTCTACTGTGATGATGAACCTGACAGGACAGTCCCTGCTCATAAGGTCCATCTTGTTGATCTCATCTTTGTCAGCGGTCTTGATCTTTATCTGGTCTTCAGGAATTTCGAGATCGATAAGATTCTTCTTTATCTTGTCGAACGTGATGCTCTCTTCTCCGGTGCGAGGCTGAGCCTGGAACAGAACGATAGGCCGGATATACTGCCCGCCGTTGGACTCAGCGACCAAGGCTTTCTTCTCGAGAGTGCGCTGCATCTGAATGGCACTGATGATTACGTCTTCAACGCTCTTATGGTTATAGACAATGACAGGCAGCTTCACCATGTTCGCCCTTTTAAGCTTGATGGCATCGACAAACGATATGATGTTGCTGTTTCCCTTCGGAGTTGCAGTAAGGTTCAGGATGAATGAAGGATTGATGGCCGTGAGAGCGTCAATACGCAGATTGGCCGTGAAGTTATGGCTTTCGTCAATTACCACGACTGGATTCAAGTAAGCAAGAACCTGAATCAGGGAGGTCTCATCGGCCCCTTCCACGTTCTTGGTAAGAGAATCATACAGCTTTGCATATTCAGCGAGATTCTCGTTCTCTCTGTAGGAACGACGGCCCTCCTTGTTGTTTGCGGCAAAAGACTGAACGCTCAAAACAAATATTGTCAGCTGCTCCATAACTGCAGTGGGGCTGATCCCCTGACCCATAAGTGCAGACTCCTTGTCGACAACGCATACGCGATTGCCAAACATCGAATCAATCTTCTGCCTGTATGGATGTGCTGGATTGCGAAGGTTTTTGAGGGTCTGCTTGAGTATTGTATCTGAAGGGACAAACCAAGCTACGACCTTCGGCCTTCCTTCTGGGAAGCTTGCGAACATTGTTGCAAGGGAGCTGCATGCGATGATGGTCTTGCCACCGGCAGTCGGTACCTTAATGGTGACATTCGGAACTCCGGGGATAGTGTTCTTATACGGGTGAAGGTATTCGTTCCCCATAATTCCGATATCAACATTCCTGTCTGCCCAGAAAGCTCTGAAAGCGGTGTCAAGTTGCGGGGTTTCCTCAGTGTGCTTGATGAAATCTCTGAGGTCTCCTATGACCTCTTTTTGGTATCCTTTGAGTTCCATATCTAGAATTGCTTTATATCACGTGGTATTTTCTTGAAAACGATGTTATGTTTGAGCATGTAGTCTTCCGATAAAGTGCACTTATCTGCATAGACAACATAACTGTCGGCTTTTTCTGTCACAATCTTGAGGGTGTCGGGACCGAACGTAGTGACCTCATTGGGCTTGAAATAGAAGTAGAATCCAGTATTGTTGAAGGTGTCAAGCAGGAAAGAATTACCCTCCCGAGGTCGTACAAGAGGTTGACGAGTCTCGGTATAATAGATGTATTCACGAATCTTTTCCTCTGGTATATTTTCGTTCAAAAGGCCATCTTCAGTGAAGAATGTCTCGCCGAGTTCGTAAAAATCGAAAGATCCTCCAGTCCCAGCAGTTATGTTGGCCCCTTCCCCATATCCATTTATTACACGCCGAATACGCTCTGCCGTGACGGGCTCAGCGTATTCGCACATCTCACAAAGTATAAATTTTCTATCTCCATTGTCTTCTTTGTTGAGATTCAATATTGCGTGTCCAGTAGTACCAGAGCCAGCAAAAGCATCTAGCACAACAGAACCAGGCAAAGTGACGAAATTTACTAGATATTGGATTAAAGATGGTGGTTTTGGGTAGTCAAATACGGCTTTGCCAAAAATTGATTTTAACACTATTCCGCCTTCTTCTGTTGTGCCAACACAATCATCCTTATCTATCAAATTTCTTGGGACTTCGGGAAGATATTCTTTTTTATCGTATCTAGGCGCAAAAGTAGGTGTCTTAAATGTTATTGAAGTGCCTTCTGCAATTTTAGCTAATAATGTGCTTTGAGTCCAAATGAATGGGCCTTCTAATACCACATCATCGTTAAAAATGCCATCTTTATAATGGACCGGCTCAATCAAACGAATTTTGTTAACGCTAGTCCCATAATCTCCTGGCAAGAAATTGTGCTCTCCGCGGAAAGTTCCTAAAATTTTATCTTTTGGGAAACGAAGAATCTTATCCGCATTTCCTTTTTTTAATAAAGGATTATCAGCTTCATTGACCTTGAGAAGCCCTTTAAACCTGTTAACCGATTGAATGTTCTTTGCGTAACAAAGAATATATTCGATGCACTTCTTTGTGGTGTGAGAAAGGTTTGATGGTGAATATGTTTTATGCCAGGAAAAGAGCTCAACATAATTTATACTACCAAAGATTTCATCACAAATAGATTTTAAATTAAAAAGTTCATTACTATCAATAGAAATAAAAATAATGCCTTGCTCGCTTAATAACTTAGATAATAGTTGTAATCTAGGATACATCATGCAGAGCCACTTGTCGTGGCGGCATAGATCTTCTCCTTCTGGGCCAACAACATCCCCCAACCATTTTTTAATTTTCGGGTCATTGACATTATCATTATATACCCAGTTCTCGTTTCCAGTATTGTAGGGGGGATCGATATAGATACATGAAACTTGACCTTCATATTTAGGTAATAGAGCCTTCAACGCTTCAAGATTATCTCCGTGGATAATCATATTACCGCTGTTTGTCTCGGAGGTATCCGTTGAATTGGCGCGAAAGCCATATTTATGGTTAAGTACACGAACTGGTACGTCAAGGTGATGACTAATCACCTTATCTTTTCCTATCCAATCTAGCTTTGGCATATCTTAGAAATGTTTTATATCTCTTGGAATCTTTTTGAATACGATGTTGTTTTTTAGCATATACTCCTCGGAAAGGGTGCACTTGTCCGCATAAACAACATAGCTGTCGGCCTTTTCTGAAACGATTTTCAATGTATCTGGACCGAATGTGGTTACTTTGTTTGGCTCATAGAAGAAATAGTATCCTGTGCAGTTTGCCGTGTCCAGCAGGTAAGAACCCTCTGCACGTTTTCTGGTCAAAGACCTTCTTGTTTCAGCATAGAAGATATACTCTCTGACTTTTTCTTCATCAATATCGGCATTGATATCTCCATCATCATTGAAGAGTTTCTCCCCCAGTTCATAGAAGGAAAATGAGCCATTGGTGCCTTGTCGTTCTTTGTTTCCACTGCCAAAGCCGGAAATAACCCTACGGACTCTTTCAGCGGTAACTGTTTCCGCATAGTCACAGAGTTCCACAAGTATGAAATGGATATTGGTGCCATCCCTTTGATTCTTGTCCAAGACTGCATGGCCCGTGGTGCCGCTGCCAGCGAAAGAATCCAGAACTATGCCGTTTTCCGGAATGTTTACGATACTCAGAAGATGCTCAATCAACTGAAGCGGTTTGGAATAGTCGAAGACCTTTGTCCCAAACAGCTGCTTCATCAGTTCTGCTGCATCGGCATTCAGAATATCTGTGATAAGATTCTTGTAGGGGACGGACTTTGATACCGGGTTGCCTTCGTTGTCGACATTCAGATAGATCTTATACTTGACTGACCATCCGTTCGGGCTCTTGGGATTCTTAACAACAGAGATGAAACCATTCTCTATACCCCAGCGCACCTTCTCTTCGCTCCATTTCCATGTCCATCCGTCGTTGACAAACTCCGTCCGGCCATTGGGATACACAGGAGTTCCCTCCGGAGAAGTAATACAGTAATTCAGAGAATCGCTATAGCGGATACTGCCCCTGTCGAGGGAGTCGTAATAGAACGGGCCACGTTCCGCCTCGTATTCATCCGTAAACCGATATCTTTTGATGTCAAAAGCCTCCTTGTTCTGGCGGAAAACCTTGTCTACATTGTCGATGTTTCCACAATAGCACAGAATGTACTCTGTTATGGTTGCAATGCCTCGTGCATCGGCGGCTCCGGTCTTCTTCTGCCAAATGCAGTTCGCAATGAAATTGTTGGCGCCGAAAATCTCATCGCAAAGCAGCTTGAGCATCGCCTGAGCATTGTCATCTATTGAGATGAATATTACTCCGTCTTCTGAAAGCAGCTGCTT
>DCGV01000080.1:0-166 GCA_002314725.1 Bacteroidales bacterium UBA1769 | reverse complement strand
GGATACATCATGCAGAGCCATTTGTCGTCGCGGCTCAGATCATCGCCCTGTGCTCCGACAACTTCTCCCAGCCACTTCTTGATATGGGGGTCATTGACATTGTCATTGTAAACCCACTTTTCGTTTCCGGTATTGTACGGGGGATCTATATATATGCAATGAATGC
>DCGV01000063.1:7230-8052 GCA_002314725.1 Bacteroidales bacterium UBA1769 | reverse complement strand
TTTGCAGCGGAATTGCAAAAATGTACATAATATGTATCATTCTGCAAGTTTGATGACAAGATATAGTAATGAGAGCAGATAATAACGATTATATCGGATGGATTAACCAGAGGGCGATGAGGGGCAGGTCATTCTTTACGAAGGATGATTTGCAGAGAGCTTTCCCCGCAACATCAGCCAATTCTCTGGCTGTAGCTCTGGTCAGGCTGGCTGAGGGGCGCTGGATTATGTCGCCTTGGCAGAATTTCTATGTGGTTGTGCCTATCCAGTACAAACTCAAGGGTGAGGTGCCTCCTTCGTTCTACATTGNNACGAGGCTGTTGCTGTTCCAGAGGAAGAATATCGATATGCGCTTTGTGCGTGAAGTAAGGACCGAGGGTGGGTATATGAATGTGTCTTCGCCTTTGATGACGGCACTGGATCTGGTACAGGACGAGCGTAAGGTGGGTGGGCTGAGCCGTGTGGCGGAGGTTCTTTGCGAGTTGGTGGAGAGTATGGAACTGAATGATGGACAGTTGGAACTGATTCGTCAGTATGGATGCCCGATTTTGCAGCGTTTGGGCTATCTGTTGCGGGTGCTGGAGGCTAATGGTGCAGAGGACAGATGGTTTGACCTGTGCACGAAAGNNGAGGTGCCTCCTTCGTTCTACATTGATGACCTGATGTCTTTTCTGGGCAGGAAATACTATGTGTCTCTCCTGTCTGCGGCAAGCTTGAATGGAGCGGGACATCAGCGTGCGATGTCTTTCTTTGTTAATGTGGATGGTGCCCCTTTGAGAAGTGCCGTAAGGAATGGTACGAGGCTGTTGCTGTTCCAGAGGA
>DCGV01000063.1:0-7024 GCA_002314725.1 Bacteroidales bacterium UBA1769 | reverse complement strand
CTGGAAGGATATGCTGATGGTGGAGTTAGGAAATTAGGAATCTAGGAATTTAGGAATCTAGGAATTTAGGAATTTAGGAAGTTGGGAAGTTAGGAAATTGGGAAGGTTTTACTATTTTCGTTGTGTTGTTTATAAATATTGAGACCAAATGAAATCGGAGTCACAGAATGTAGAGTTTAAGGAATCTTGGAGGGATGAATACTTGAAGTGGATTTGCGGCTTTGCTAATGCGCAGGGAGGCAAAATATACATCGGTGTCAATGATGATAATCAGATTGTTGGACTTGATGAGAAAGAGGCGCACAAACTTGGTGAAGATATTCCAAACAAGGTTGCTTCCGGAACATTGGACAATAGAGCATTTGTTTGAGAAGCACTCTTCGGAACCGTTTAATACGGCATTGGCAAATGCCTTCTTCCGGTCGGGAGNNAAGTACGCTGCTCTGAAGGCTTCTGTTGAAAAGCATTCGGATGATGTGCGGGACGAGCGTTGGAAAATTATTGTCAACCAGAAAATCGAGATGGACGAGATATGATAAGGGAAAGATTTGTAAGGGAGTGGCACGAGTTTGCGCCCTGGAAGGATATGCTGATGGTGGAGCAGGATTTGATTATCTGTAGAGCCCTTGTGAGTATTTTCAGTGATGAGTTCCTGCGGGAAAATCTGGCGTTCCGTGGAGGTACGGCTCTGCATAAGCTGTTCTTGCAGCCGCAGGCAAGGTATAGTGAGGACATCGATCTTGTGCAGATTAAACCGGGGCCTATCAAGCCGATTATGTTCAGGTTGGGGGAGGTGCTGGAATGGCTGCCGAACCGCTCGACCCAGCAGAAGCGGCATAGCAACAAGCTGCTGTTCAAGATGGATTCGGAGATTCCGCCTGTGCAGCAGATTCGCCTGAAGGTGGAGATTAATTGTATGGAGCATTTCAATGTGATGGGGTTGCAGGAAGTGCCGTTCAAGGTGGAGAGCGGCTGGTTTACGGGTGAGGCTCAGTTGACGACTTATCACTTGGAGGAATTGGTGGGGACGAAACTTCGTGCGCTTTATCAAAGGAAGAAGGGACGCGACCTGTTCGACTTGTATCTGGCGTTGAGTACACGCGAGCTGGATGCGGAGAAGATATTGGAGTGTTACCACAAGTATATCGAGTTTGTGGCAGAACGTGCTCCATCGTACAAGGAGTTCGTGCAGAATATGGAGTTGAAGATGCAGGATGAGGAGTTTCTGGATGACGTTCAGCCCCTACTCCGTCCGGAGGTCGAGTTTGACCCATTGCAGGCTTGGCCGCAGGTGTATGAGCGGCTTGTGGAGAGGATGCCCGGGAAGCGAGAACGGTGATACTGGAGTGCAAGGATGGGAGGTATGAGGCGTTGAGGGAGGAGGATGTCATGTAGATTAGAAATGAAGTTCCTGACCGAAGAAATATAGGAATCAATAACAGAACGAAATAATATGCCGGGTAGAACAAAGCTTGTCACGGATAATCAAGTGCTAAAGTCGTTGAAGATAGAAACACTAAGAGGAATTAAGGATCTTGATATCTCATTTGAAGGTTCCCCTGTTACAGGGATTTTCGGATTGAATGGTAGTGGGAAAACGACTATACTTCAGACCATTGTTTGTTTGTTCAGGGCAAAGAATATTGAAGAGAATACGAAAATGAGCCGATTCTTCAAGTACACGTCTACTGCAAACAAGTGGGTCGGAAGTAAGTATTCTGCCGTCGTTGATTATTTTCAATTATCAGGGAGAGGGCGTGCTCAGATAATTGACAAACAGATTCAATACGGCAAACCTGCTTCAGAGTGGACTCCGAGACAGATAAGCAAACCAGATAGGAATGTGGTATATGTGCCATTATCTGATAGTATTCCAGATATTGAAAGAGCCTCAGAAAAGAAAGTAACTTTCAGACTAGAAGCAGGTGAAGCCCTGGATTTACAGATTGCTAATGCTGCAACTCAAATTATGGGTATTAGCTATAGTGATTTAAAGGTTAATAAGACGGATAAGATTAACTGCTTTACTGTCAAAAGGAAAGGAATTGAATGTCATTCTTTTAATTTGGGAGCTGGAGAGCAAAAAGTTTTCAGAATACTTCAGATTTTGTACCGTGTCCCTCATCATAGCCTAATAGTAATAGACGAATTGGATTTAACGCTTCATACTGCTGCATTAAGAGAACTTATTAAGATTATGATATTTGAAGCATCTAAGCCCGAACGTCAATTGCAAATAGTCTTCACGAGTCACCGTCAAGAGCTAATGAAAAATGCAGCATTTAATGTCAGGTACATATTAAACACACCAGCAAAAACCTTCTGCCTTGATAATCCTACCGAGGATTGCTACGAGCAACTTTCTGGGGATCCTGAAAAGTATTTGAAGGTATATGTAGAAGATGATGTTGCCGAAGCTATCATTGTTAGATGTATGCAAGAAAGCGGTATGAGTAAGCATTATCAAGTATGTCGGTTTGGATCTGTCACAAATGCAGTCCGATTGGCATTGGGGCTATCTTGCCAATATGACGATTTAAGGTTAATTGAAGACACGGTCTTCTTTGGAGATGGTGATGTTAAGGAATTCACTCAAGAGCGCTGGATTAATCAGCAAATAGAAAGAACACTATCAGGAGGAGAGCATTTTCTTGAAGAGAGAAGAGAAAAGGCAAAACATCTTATTAAACATTTTAATCCACCTGAAATAGGTGGTAAGCCACAGCATCCAGAAGAATTTATTCACAGTGCTTTGGGAATAATAGATATTGCACAATGTAAGTTTCCGGAAATAGTGAATGACTCAAATGCTATAATAGCAGTAGTGGATCATCATGAATATGTAAATAAACTTACTGATGTAGGTCACTCATTAAGAGATATTATTTCATTAGTGGCATCCACCCAGGGATGGAATGACTACGTCCAGGATGTAAAATCATGGATAGAAAGTAGAAAAATTGTTCATGGGGTAGGTCTTTTATAATACATAACAACCCCACTGCAAGAATGGTCTTGAAGTGGGGTTGTACAAAGAAGAAAGAAATCCGATCAAAATGACCGGATAACGATATAAAAAGTTAAATTTGATGGAACTAATGAAGGTTGATCCAGGGAAATGTCGCTCGTTCGTTCAAAATGAAAAGATTAAACGACAATCCCTATATTATTCTTTGTGGCGTAAAGATTGCGGAGACATACTTGAATCTTTCAATTCGTTAGTATAGTTGTAGTAAATATCAAAACTTTTATTAGTTTTACTATGCACATAGATAGAGTTATCATTAAGGGATTTCGCAACTTTAAGGATGCTAGTATTCCATTAAAGGAAGGTATCAATGTAATTATTGGTCATAACAATTCTGGCAAAAGTAATCTGATTCACGCAATAGCACATACTTTGAATGTAGAGGTAATAGGACGTCATTTTGATATTAATGATCTATTCCGCGAAACAGATTTGGAGATTCTGAAAGAACATTCACCCCAGTTGTCAATTTCTCTTATCCTCAAACAGTCCGATGGTGAGCCAAATAATTCAGAAGATGTTGGTGTATTGAGTGACTGTCTTAATAGTGTGATCCCACCATACGAGGCACAAATCAATGTTCGATATTCTTTATCCGCAGATCATGAGAAAGAATATGTGGACGAAGTGTCAGGAATGAATGATTTTCATGAAATATGGGAAGTAATCAAATGGCGATACATTAGATTCTATGAGGTTTTTCGATGGGGTAAAAATGGGGAATTTGAGAAAAGTAATTTGTCCGATTTCTTTAATAGATGTGATTTTCAGTATCTTGATGCAATTAGGGATGTTGGACGGGACATGTATATGGGGTATAACCCTCTTTTGAGAGAAGTGTTAAATTTTTTTATTGACTATGATATAAAGATAGATAACTCGAAAACTACAGAAGAAAAAGATGAATTGTTGAGGAATCTGCAACAAGAATTTAAGGTATCATCCAGTCCAGTTATTGATTCCTTGAAACAACGCCTCGAATCTGGGAAGGAGCATTTTCTTGAGTATGCAAACGATACGGGTGCGTCTTTTGGAGGTGTCAAACCTGATTTTAGTGGAACACTATCAGAATCCGACATGTTTGCGGCACTCAGACTTGTTATCAAATATGAAACAGGAATTGAAATTCCGGCTACACGTAATGGATTGGGTTATAACAATTTAATATTCATATCGCTCCTTTTGGCAAAGATGCAAGCTTCGGCCGATGGTAACTATATGAATCGTCAAGCAAAATTGTTTCCTGTTTTGGCGATTGAGGAGCCAGAAGCTCATCTTCATCCTGCGATGCAATATCAGTTTTTGAATTTCTTGAGAGAGAATAGGGCTTCTCATAATATAAAGCAGGTTTTTGTGACAACTCATTCTCCGGAAATAGTATCTGCTGTTTCAATAGATGATTTGGTCTGCCTGCATGTTCCTGATTATGGTCGAGTCTTAGCAGGATATCCAAGATTCCTTTTTGATGTAAGTGATAAAGATGTGCAATCTAAATCATATATCCAACGGTTTCTGGATGCGACGAGGTCGGATATGTTTTTTGCAAATAAGTTAATCTTTGTTGAAGGAATAGCAGAAGAATTATTGTTGCCAACATTTGCAAAATACCTTGGGTATGACTTGACAGCCGAGCATGTGTTGATTGTCAACATGGGTGGCAGGTATTTTAAACATTTCATAAAGTTGTTTGATAGCACTAATAAGTATGGAATCAACAAAAAAGTAGCTTGCGTTACAGATGTGGATCCTTGTAGAGATGGGAAGGCTTGTTACCCGTTTGAGTATGGAGTGGAAGAGGGAAGTAATTATTCAAGAAATGCTGAAGAAGAAATATCAGAATACGGTACACATCCCACTATACATTTCTTTTCACAAGATAAGGTGTATGGAAAAACTTTTGAGTATGAAATAGCCAGATTCAATCCTCATTGTGGCCTTTTGTTAGTTGATGGGATAACGAATCAGGAAGAACTTAAAAGGCTAAGTTCATACAAAGAGGACACATCAATTGAAGCAATGTTGGGTATGTTAAGAAAAAGTGAGGAGAATGAACGTATTACACAAGCAATTGAAAAGAGTGTATGGCCACAAGAGGATAAAAAGAGAGCATTGTTTGCCGCCAGATATTTGAATTCTGTGGGCAAGGGTTCAAATGCTTTGTCTTTGTGTGCTATTCTAGAAGAAAATTTCATGAAAGATGATGCTGACCCAACAAAAGAATCTTTTACTGTTCCAGATTACATTAAACAGACATTAGAGTGGCTATTACAATAGAATCTGACACACTAATACCTATCAATGAATCCTTTAAGGTGTCAGCAGGCCCAGGGGCGGGAAAGACGCACTGGCTTTCACTACACATCAACCATGTTATTAGTGAGAGTAAGCGACTTCAAATTACCAGAAAGATTGCATGTATTTCTTATACCAATGTTGGCGTAGAAACAATAAGTTTACGTTTAAAGAATTCATCTTCGCTGGTTGATGTATCCACTATTCACAGTTTTCTCTACAATAACATTGTCAATCCTTTTATCCATCTAGAAAGAGACAGATTCGGCATCAAGAAGAAAGAATTAACGATACTTCCCAAAGAAATTCTCCAAAACAAGTTTATTGCGGGAACTGTTTTGGGAAAGATTAACAAGTCATTTGTTTCGACTGAATCGCTACTGGCGGGTATTAAGAGTTGCTCTTGGCGTTATCAAAATGGCGCATGGGCATATCGTCCAAAGCATCCCATTAAAGCAAAGGATAATAATGGAAAACAGACAAAATACTATGTTCCCAATCTGGCATACGATGAGTTTGTGTCGTTACGATTTGCGAATGGTTGGCTATTGTATGAAGATATGATTCATCTATCTATGGAATTGTTGAGGCTACATCCTGATATTTATAATGTCATTTCAGCAAAATATCCGTATTTCTTTGTAGATGAATTTCAGGATACTCTTCCACAAATCATTGACTTCCTGTTCGGATTAGGAAATCATGGAGTAGTCATTGGTGTTGTTGGGGATAGATGCCAGACAATATATGATTTTATTGGGGTATCAGTAAACCAGTTTGATGATTTTAAATTACCTGATATTAAAGAGTATGTAATATTGGGTAATAGAAGAAGTTCTCGTGAAATCATATCGCTTCTAAATTCCATGAGAACTGATATTGCACAATATTCGGTAGGTAATCATTCAGGCTCTGTTCCTGTTTTGTTTGTTGGCGATAAACTCAATGCTTTTCAAACAGCAATAGATTTTTCTGGCTCGGAAGAAGTACATTCTTTATCATATAAAAACATCGTTGCTAATTCAATGAAGTTTATGTCTGTAGGGGCTGTTGAAGATGAACATTTAATTGATCTTGACTTTGATTCAGATATGAAGCGTTCTTATTATGTCAAAAATTTATTGAAGGCGACAGAATATGCAAATAATAATGATTTGAGAGAGGCTTTTCGGATGTTGGATTTCTTGGACTCTGATAGACAAGAGACAATCTCATACTTAAGAGCACTGTTACAACAAAGGAAACATCTGGTAGAGGGAACATTGTACGATTTTTACCTTTTCCTAAAGAATGATTTGAAGATTGATTTAAAATCTATAAAAAGCCATAATATTAAGTCATTCTATGAGGGACATACATATATAGAGTTAGCAATGAGTATTTCGCAATCAGATTGTAACGCTGCCCATAAAACAATTCACAAAGCAAAAGGAGAGGAATATAAGAATGTTTTGTTGGTGTTGAATAGTCAAGACGATTTGGAGGTACTGATAAGCCCCAATTTAAATGATGTTTCAGCACATAGGGTATATTATGTTGCGATGAGCAGGGCGGAACAAAACTTGTTTATCACTGTGCCATCGATTGACGATTGCACAAAAAACAAATTGACCAGAGTTCCAATAAGAATAGTTGAACTTTCCTAGAGTATAATAATATGACAATACTAGAATTGAAAGCCACTCTTACCCGCAAGGAGGGTGT
>DCGV01000059.1:30402-32117 GCA_002314725.1 Bacteroidales bacterium UBA1769 | reverse complement strand
CGGCCTAAAGGCCTCTATATATGGTAACTTTCGCACTTGCGAAAGTTGAATTACTAACAATGCAATAAAGCGTGATATTGTACCGTCGGTTAACTGTATATAAATTCACAAAAAAAATACCTGCTACCAATATTTTGATAGCAGGTAATAATATGGGGTGTATGTTTTTCTGACCTTGAAAGGACAGTTCGTGCCTCCTAATTCTCCACTTTGTCGTGGAGTACGGCCTTTCTAAGTTCGAAGTTCTGTCCTAAATATTTGCGGCGGACTTCTGGGTTGTTCGCCAGCATCTCTGCAGTACCACTTTCGAGAATTGATCCTTCGTAAAGAAGATAAGCGCGATCGGTGATGGCAAGGGTTTCATGTACATTGTGGTCTGTGATGATGATACCGATGTTCTTTGTCTTCAGTTTGGCAATGATATGTTGAATGTCCTCGACAGCAATAGGGTCAACTCCTGCAAATGGCTCATCAAGAAGGATGAATTTAGGATTGATAGCTAAGGCACGGGCTATTTCACAACGGCGACGTTCACCTCCGGAGAGTGTTACACCCATGCTTTTACGTACCTTATGTAGTCCGAACTCTTCAATTAACGATTCCAATCGTTCATAGCGTTCCTCTTTTGAATAGCCAGCCATCTCCATGACTGAAAGAATATTGTCTTCAACGCTTAATGTTCTGAAAACAGAAGCCTCCTGGGCAAGATAACCTAACCCTTTCTGTGCCCGTTTGTACATAGGCAGGTCTGTAATCTCCTCTTCATCCAGAAATATCTTGCCGGCATTAGGTTTGATCAATCCTGTTATCATATAGAAACTTGTCGTCTTACCAGCTCCGTTAGGACCCAGTAGGCCAACGATTTCTCCCTGTTCTACCTCAATGGAAACACCCTTGACGACAGTGCGTTTCCCATATTTTTTTACAAGATTTGTGCAGAATAGCTTCATTATTTTGTGTCGTTATGCTGTTTCAAGATCCAGATCTTTACTCAATTCCCTGAATTCCTGACTGTTCTCTTTTAGATAATCTGCCTTTTGGGAAGGCATGTATAATTTTTTCTCATTGTCGATAACATCCTGTGTCAATACCTCGACATTCATACGGATATCTTTATCATTCAATTTTCTCTGGATGAAGGACTCCAATCTTATACGACAATTCTTATCAATCCAATCCTTTTGTGCGGCATTGCCAACCTTAAAGACAATAGTCTTGTTTTCAATATCCAGGCAAGGGTCAGCCTGAGATATAGCGGAGGCAAGTCTTGGCATCCCTGATTCACTTTTGGCAAGTTCCATCCAAGCAACTTTTACATTGGCCTCATTGAATTCTATTTTTTGGATAGGAGTGTTTTCCTCTTGTTCTGCCACTTTGGCCTCAGAAGCCTTCTTCATTAGATTCTTTATTGACAAAGAAGCTGGGGAAGATGCCTGAGGAGCAGTGTCAACTGGTTTCTGCTCAATAGGTTGAGGCTCAGTCGCTACAGATGCCGGTTTAACGGAAGGTTGTGCTGCAGTTACTTGCTGGGGCGCAAGAGAGACAGATTGCCCTTCAGGTTGAGCCATATTCAGTCGTGATAACTTCATAAGGGTAAACTCAATAAGCAACCTTGGATTTCCGCTCTGTTTGTATCCAGCTTCGCATGCACTCGTGCAATTCAGTGCTTCAAAAAGGAAATTGATACTGAATTTCGAAGAGTACTCTACATATTT
>DCGV01000059.1:26515-30326 GCA_002314725.1 Bacteroidales bacterium UBA1769 | reverse complement strand
AGATCCCTGAAATGTGAGCTTAGGCCAGATATGAAATGAAGTGCATTGAATCCTTTATTGAGAATCTCGTCGAATGTTATCATTGCCGATGCGAAATCTCCTGCAAGGAAATAGTCTGACATACGGAAATAGTACTCATAATCAAGAACGTTCAAGTTCTTGATGACCTGATCATAAGTAACTTCTGTTCCGCAGAATGCCACTGTCTGGTCGAAGAGTGTCAGTGCATCACGCATAGCTCCATCGGCCTTCTGAGCTATGATATGCATTGCATCTTCACTCATATTGATGGCCTCGGCGGAAGCTATCTCCTTGAGATTCTTAACTATGTCTTCAATAGAGATTCTATTGAAATCGTATGTTTGACAACGTGAAAGAATAGTAGGAAGGATTTTATGCTTCTCCGTTGTTGCCAGAATGAATATTGCGTGTGCAGGTGGCTCTTCGAGCGTCTTCAGGAAGGCGTTGAATGCGGCTTGTGATAGCATGTGGACCTCATCGATGATATAGACACTATACTTACCAATTTGTGGCGGTATCCTGACTTTATCCGTCAAAGCTCTTATATCTTCAACGGAGTTGTTGCTCGCAGCATCAAGTTCGTGGATACTATATGATCGTCCTTCCGCAAATGACAGACACGATTCGCACTCACCACATGGTTCCATGTCAGGACCTGGATTGGAACAGTTGATTGTCTTTGCAAATATTCGGGCAGTGGATGTTTTACCCACACCTCTCGGCCCACAGAATAGATAAGCATGTGCAAGCTGATCCCTAAGGATTGAATTCTTTAGAGTTTTGGCTATATTGTCTTGTCCAATAAGAGATTCGAAACTGTTCGGCCTGTATTTCCTGGCAGAAACTATGAATTGTCCCATGTTATCTATTTGGTATTGAATACTTTGTCAATAAGTTTGATAAATTCTTTATATGCTACGGTGTCGTTGAGTTCAGAAAGAGCGTCAGCTAAACCTTGATAGTGCCATTGGTGGTCTGACTTCCCTCCTGGAGCGTGGAAAAGCTTCCAAAGTTCGTCTCCATCCCTTTCATAATCACGCGCAATGGCTCTCATATTGCTTAATTTATCACCCATGGCAACGATTTTTGAATCCATGGATGCTCTCTTCAGTCTGTTGATAGCGGCAAGTTTTCGACCTCTCCAACTATCCTCTTCACTTACGCCTTCCTCAAATTTATCTGATTCACTATCTACAATAGCAGCAATTCTTGCACCAAATTCATCCTTGATGCGATCGATAGTAACATCTGTATCTTCTACAGTATCGTGAAGAAGTGCTGCAGCAAGGAGCTCCTGGTCGTTCGTAATGGTTGCAACTATTTCAGCGGCCTCAAATACGTGAATAACGTATGGAAATCCTTTTCCGCGTCTCTCTGAATTTGCGTGAGCGTCAATTGCAAAATGGGCTGCCTTATCAAAAAGCGTTGTGTCAATATATTTATTTGCCATTTCCAGTTATTGTTTCAATATGTTAAACAGTAGTTTTTTACTTAACTACAAGATAACAAAGTTACTAAGAAATTTTCATACCTTTGCAACCTATTTCGCAAAACTATGTCAGAGAGGGATATTATCATAAAGTCATTCGATTGTGGGTTGAAATTTGCTTTGAAACCCAGTAATTCTCAAGTATCATATTGCGCGCTAAGCATTAAGAGTGGTACAAGAAATGAGCCAGATTCGTTCAACGGTATGGCTCATATGACTGAACATATGCTTTTCAAAGGGACCGCGAAACGTACTTCCACTGAGATAAACAATAGATTGGAACGACTTGGCGGCGAACTGAACGCCTATACTACAAAAGAGGAGACTGTAATCTATTCCACTGTGCTTCAGGAAGATCTGTCCAAAGCCCTAGATCTCCTCTTTGAGATAGCTTGTACGTCCATATATCCACAAAAGGAGTTGGATAAGGAGCGTGGAGTGGTGATTGATGAGATAAACATGTACAAGGACACGCCGTCTGACTCAATCTTTGATGATTTTGAAGAGATTGTTTTCGGTAGTCATCCACTGTCCAAATCAATTTTAGGGAGCGCAAAATCCCTAAAGAAACTCAATTCAGAAGCAATACGTGATTATACAAAAAACTGTTTCAAGCCAGAAAACATGGCGGTATCAGTGGTGTGCTCACTTCCGGAACAAAAGGTGACCAAGATAGTTGATGATTGTATCGAGAAATATATAGGGTCATACTCAGCAGAGACAAATCTGAAAAGGTATGCACCAAATGATGTTCAGTCATTGAGAATAGGTGAGCAATTCAAGAAGACAGTGAACAAAAAGAATCATCAGGTCAATTGTATCATCGGAGCCACAGCTTATTCTCTATATGATGACAATAGAATGGCTCTTATCCTTTTGTCGAATATTCTAGGAGGTCCAGCATCCAACTCAAGGTTGAATCAAAGTCTTAGGGAGCGCAGCGCGTTGGTTTACACAGTTGAATCCTCCTATACCCAATATGCGGATACTGGCGTAATAATGATCTATTTTGGTTGTGAAAAGCCCAATCTTGAAAGATGTATTGAGCTGGTTCATAATGAAATATCTAAATTGAGGGTGAATCTGATATCTGATCGTGCCCTGGCATCCGCCAAGAAGCAACTTTTAGGACAACTTGCTGTTGCTTCAGACAATGGCGAAGCAAAAGTTCTCTCTATGGGGAAAAGCCTTCTGTCATACGGAAGTATCAACTCAAATTCAGAAATACGTAGACAAATCGATGCAATTGATTCCAAGACACTGCAGAGAGTTGCTAACGAAGTTCTTTCTGAAGATCGTCTATCCACTTTGATATATTTATAGATTATGACTCCCTTGGAAAAATACCTAAAGGATTTCTCCTCTGAACAATCTGAGGCTCTCGTGTGGTTGGAACGAGAAACACATCTCAGAACTAACCATGCCAGGATGTTGTCTGGAAATAATGTAGGCAAATTACTCTATTTCATAAGCGAAATGCTTCACCCGGAGCATATTCTTGAACTTGGGACATTCACAGGGTATTCCGCTATCTGCATGGCTGGAGGTTTGGCAGAAAATGGTATTTTGGATACAATAGAGATTAATGACGAGTTGGAAGATCTGATTCTGGAAGGATTTGAGAGAGCCGGTTTGTCAGATAAGGTCAATCTCCATTTCGGCGATGCCAAAGAGATTATCCCTACATTGGATTATAAATTCGATCTTGTCTATATTGATGCAAATAAGAGGGAGTATGTTGATTATTTCGACCTTGTTATCGATAAAGTAAGAAAAGGTGGATTCATCATTGCCGACAATGTATTGTGGGATGGAAAAGTTTATGAAGAACACCCTTCAAATGATGCACAGACGCAAGGTATATTGAAATTCAATGAGTTGATAGTTGGGGATTCACGTGTGGAAAATGTGATATTGCCCCTTCGTGATGGCCTTAATGTAATCAGGGTGAAATAGGAATCTATTCTTTGAAATTCTTCTCCAATTCACTGAAGAATGCACATCCTTCGCAACCTCCTTCCGGGCAATTGGATCCGTCGTGAATGCCTGGTTTTGGTCTTGAACTTGTGTCGCCACCTTTTTTTCTCCATATACGGAACTCCTCCTCTTTTGCGCATATAACTCCTTGATCCCTAAGTGCTTTATTATGAGAAATCTCACCATCTGGGAATTTTCCGTCCTTACGGAATATGATATTGAAGCACATTCCGAATACGCATAAGGCGAGGATTAGAATAGAGATGAGGAGAGGCATGGGAGTTGAGAGTTGAGAGTCTAGAGTTGAGAGTCTAGAGTTAAGAG
>DCGV01000059.1:0-26433 GCA_002314725.1 Bacteroidales bacterium UBA1769 | reverse complement strand
CTCTAGACTCTAGACTCTAGACTAAAACACGAAGGTCTCGCTAATCGGCTGATAGTTATATACCTTGTTCATGATATCTGCGAAGATGTCTGATACTGACAATACTGTGAATTTGGAAGTGTCAATGTCATCACCTTGTTTCAGTGGAATTGTATCTGTAACGATGAACTCCTCGATTGCAGATTTAGAGATCCTTTCGTATGCGCTTCCAGAAAGAACTGGATGAGTACATATCGCACGAACGCTTAAAGCACCTTTCTCCTTCAACATGTCTGCACATTTAGTGATGGTTCCTGCAGTATCGACCATATCGTCGACAATCACTACGTTCTTACCCTCTACGTCTCCGATAGCTGTCATGGATCCTACTACATTTGCTTTCTCTCGTGATTTATGGCAAATAATCATAGGGACGCTCAATATCCTTGAATATGCATTGGCTCTCTTTGCTCCACCCATATCAGGTGATGCGATAGCCAAGTTGTCGATTTTTAGATTGCGCAAGTATGGAAGGAAAATAGAACTTGCATAGATATGGTCAACCGGGAAGTCGAAGAAACCTTGTATCTGATCTGCGTGAAGGTCGCAAGTCATAACGCGGTCGCAACCGGATGCATGAAGAAGGTTTGCCACCAGCTTAGCTCCGATTGATACTCTTGGACGGTCTTTGCGGTCTTGACGGGCCCAACCGAAATATGGAATAACAGCGATTACTTTATATGCAGATGCACGTTTAGCTGCATCGGCCATAAGAAGTAATTCGAAAAGATTCTCAGTAGGCGGGAAAGTAGATTGGACGATAAAAACCGTTGCACCTCTGACGCTCTCCAGATATCTAGGTTGGAATTCTCCATCACTGAATACTGTTACTTCGGATTCTCCAAGTGTAGTGCCGAGTTTAGCTGCAATCTTCTCTGCAAGATATTGAGAATTCCTGCATGAGAAAATTTTGAATCTATGGTCGTGTTGTTCCATTTTGAATTATTTTGAGTTTATTGACTGTAATGTTTCTTCTATATAATTGAGTATTTCATCTCTGCCGATACCTTTCTCGGCGGAGCTGACAAAGCATGGCGGCAACTCCTCCCAATACTCCAGTAAAGAGCTTTTTATGGTTTCGACTTGAGCTTGCCTTGCATTGACTCCCAGTTTGTCACATTTAGTGAAGATGATGGAGAATGGGATTCCAGCTTCTCCTAGATCGCATAGGAATTCTAGGTCAATCTTTTGGAGCGGGTGTCTGGAATCCAGGAGCACGAATAGTAATACCATCTCGTTAGAGTTGGAGATGTAATCGTTAATCATTGTGCTGATTCTATCTCGCATTTTCATCCCAACCTTTGCGTATCCATAGCCGGGTAGGTCGACCAGATACCAATTGCCATTTATCAAAAAATGGTTTACAACAAGCGTTTTACCTGGTTTGGATGAGGTGTGAGCAAGATTGCTTTGAGCACAAAGACAATTGATGAGCGATGATTTGCCGACATTGCTCCGGCCGATAAAAGCAAACTCCGGATGCATTTCCTTAGGCTTTTGAGATATTCTCTCGCTACTTCCTGCAAAAATGGCTTGTTTGATAATCATCACTAACAATTATTTCAGTTGCAAAAGTACAAAAACAAATTGAATCCAACTCAAATAAGTAATCATAAAAAATGGGTATTTCTATACATATTGTCCAACGGTACAATTTCGCGCTGTATTTCATTGTAAAAACGTGGCGCTGCGGACCTCGCACTTTTAGGCATACCATGCCAGGTATGCCTAACGTTGCTCAAACAATCCTCGCGCTTATCACGTTTTAACAATGCAGCGCTCAGACGCACCTTATGGACAACACGTATAAATGCCCCAAAAATAACTTGGTAATCTTTATGGTTACTAAAAGCTGGAAAGTACTACCAAGTTCTCAACAAAAATGTTATATTTGTATGGTATGGAAAAAGAGGATTGGATAGGACTGGCATATTTGCAAGAGAGGGTAAAAGATTCTATTTCTGAGGCCTTTCCGGACTTAGTATGGGTCCGTGCTGAGATAAGTGAGGTAAAGAATCATCCATCAGGACATTGTTATCTTACACTTATCGAAAAGGATGAGGATGGAAATTATATCAAGGCCAAGGCTTCAGCCATTATCTGGGCATCAACTTTCCGTCTTCTGCGTCCATATTTCGAGACAACTACTGGGGCCTCGCTGTCCATAGGAATGAACATTCTTGTCAGGGCTCAAGTCCAATACAGTGAACTTTATGGTATGTCTCTGGTTGTTACAGATATCGATCCATCTTTTACTGTTGGTGGACTGGAGATTGAGCGACAGAAAACAATTGCCAGACTAAAGGATGAAGGGATGTTCGATATGAATAGATCTTTAAGTCTTGCTAAGATTCCAAGGAGATTCGCTGTGATTTCGAGTGAGACTGCTGCCGGATACCGTGATTTTATGAAGCAGCTCCATGAAAATGAGTATGGGTACTCCTTTGAAACCGAGCTTTTCCCGGCATTGATGCAGGGTACGGATTGTCCTGTAAGCATAATAGAGGCGTTGGAAAATGTGGCTTCAGATGTTGAGAGATTTGATGCGGTTTTGATTTTAAGAGGAGGTGGTGGCGCTACCGATCTGGTATGCTTCGACGATTATGATTTGGCGGCCAATGTTGCACAATTTCCGTTGCCTGTGTTGACAGGAATAGGACATGATCACGATTATCATGTGATAGACATGGTTGCTTATTGTAATGTCAAGACACCTACTGCCCTTGCGGATTTTATTATTGACCTTCATTCACAGGAAGAGTACTGTTTGCAGTCCCTTGTCACAAGGCTTCAGCTCTCCCTCAAATCAAAGATACATGCACAGGAGAGTGTTCTTCAACAATTTAAAGTCAGATTGAGGAATGCAATAGGAATGAAGACGCTCGTCGCACTGACCAAATTGGATCAAATGGAGCACGCCATCAATTCCGTCAATCCGCAGGTGCTGTTGAAAAAGGGATATACACTTGTTCTGAAAAATGGAAGGATTGTAGATTCAATAAATGATATAAATGAACATGATGAGATAAAAGTGCTTTTAAAAGATGGTGGGGTAGAAGCACAAGTGACTCGAGTAGAAAAAAACAGAGATGAAAAAGAGTAAGACTTACGAAGAGGCTTTCACCGAACTTGAGAAGTTGGTAGAGTCAATTGAGGATCCTAAACGGGATCTCTCATCTATAGGGAATGATATCAAAAAGGCTATGCAGTTGATTCAATTCTGTAAAGATAGCATTCGTGGAAAGGCTACAGAATTGGAGTCTCTGACAAAGGATGACGATGAAAACTAAAGCCATTTTTCAGACAGACCCATATCTGGACCCTTACAAGGTTCAGATAGTGAATAGAAGCGAACGCATTCTTCAGCGTAAGTTTGAGATTGCCGGAGAGGGTAGACTGTCTGACCATATCAACAATCATCTTTATTATATGCTACACCAGGATGATCGTGGTTGGATTTTTCGTGAATGGGCTCCCAATGCCACCAGGATATTTCTCATTGGGGATTTCAATAATTGGAAAAAGAGTTCTGAGTATGAACTCAGCCCTGTTGGCGGTGGTAATTGGGAACTGATAGTGCCTAAAGAGATTGTTCATCATGGCGATCTGTATAAATGGAGCATGGAGTGGCCGGGAGGCGGTGGTGAAAGGATTCCTGCCTATGCCGGGCGTTGCGTACAGGATCCGGACACAAAGGTTTTTTCGGCTCAGGTGTGGGATCCGGAAATCAAATATGAGTTCAAATATCCATTCTCCAAGAAGATTGAAACCCCATTGATTTATGAGGCTCATATAGGTATGTCTTCGGAACAGCCAAAAGTCTCTACATTTAACGAGTTCAGAGAGAATGTCCTACCTAGAATCGTTGATCTGGGGTATAATACGTTACAATTGATGGCTCTTCAAGAGCATCCATATTACGGCTCTTTCGGTTATCAGGTCTCCAATTTCTTCGCTCTGAGCAGTAGATTCGGGACTCCGGAAGAGTTTAAACTTTTGGTTGATGAAGCCCATAAGAATGGCATTGCCGTTGTGATGGATATCGTGCACTCTCACGCTGTCAGTAACGACGCTGAAGGTTTGAGTCATTTCGATGGCTCTTCATATATCTATTTCCATGAAGGGGCGCGTGGAGAGCACCCTGCTTGGCACTCAAGATGCTTTGATTATGGTAAAAGTGAGACTCAATACTTCCTCCTTTCCAATTGTAAATTCTGGATGGAAGAGTACAATCTAGATGGCTTCAGGTTCGATGGTGTAACAAGTATGTTATATTTTGACCATGGGCTCGAGCGCGATTTCGTGGGATATGAAGACTATTTCGATGGAAATCAAGATGAGGACGCCATTACCTACCTTGGTCTTGCCAATTGTCTAATAAAAGAGATGAAATCGAATGCATTTACCATCGCCGAAGATATGTCGGGTATGCCTGGACTGGCGGCCCCGCTTAAAAATTGTGGGATAGGTTTCGATTTTAGGATGAGTATGGGTGTGGCGGACCATTGGATCAAATGGATAAAAACACTTGATGACAGGCAGTGGTCGATGGGAGAGATTTATTATCAACTCACCAATAAGCGATCTGATGAGAGGACAATAAGTTATGCAGAGTGTCATGATCAGGCGCTGGTTGGGGATAAGACCATATTATTCCGTCTTTTGGATAAGAAAATGTATACTGCGATGAGCAATGATGTCCAAGATTTAAGCGTTGACAGGGGGATAGCTCTTCATAAGATGATACGTTTGATTACCATAGCCACATCTGGTGATGGTTATCTGAATTTTATGGGAAATGAGTTCGGGCATCCGGAGTGGATTGATTTCCCACGCGAGGGTAATGATTGGTCCTACTTTTATGCTCGCAGACAGTGGTCTTTGGCAGATGCTGATTATTTAAGATATAAGAGCTTGAATAATTTTGACAGAGCTATGATTCATCTCTTTGTACAGCATTCCATTTTAAATGCTCCTATTGTTCCCGTCAGAGTGGATGAGCAGAAGCAGATTATTATCTTTGAAAGGGGTGATTATCTATTCGTTTTCAGTTTCAATCCTGATGTCTCTTTCCCTGATTATGAATTTAAAGTTGAGGCTGGGAAGTGGGTTCCGGTTCTGGATAGTGATTTGAAAGAATTTGGTGGCTTTGAACGCAATGAAGCTGAACCCCATTTTACAATTGACCGCGAAGGGAAGGCTTTTATATCCCTTTATTTGCCTTGTAGAACAGCCATGGTTTTAAGACGGGAATAATTCCATTTTTTGAATTTTCAATAAAGAAAAATAATTAATTTTCAATACTTTATAGTATCTTTGCCGTTTGGCGATCAATCGAAAGAGATATGTCTTATTTGAATTTTAATAAAACCGAATTGGTTAATTTGGAATATTCCCTTCAGAGGGAGGTTCTAGCGACCAATATGTCAGGTAGTTACGCTAATACAACAATAGTTTGTTGTAATACCAGGAAGTATCACGGACTGCTTGTAGTTCCCATTAGGGAGTTTGGAAACGTCAAACATATCCTTCTTTCGACTCTTGATGAGTCTTTGGTTGTACAGGGTAAAGCATTCAATCTCGGTATTCACGATTATGGCCAGATATATGAGCCGAGAGGACATAAGTATATCGTTGATTTTTCGTATGACCCCTATCCATCAATAACATATAGTGTTGGAGGATTGGTTTTCAAAAAATCTTTCGTCTTTGTTTACAGCAGGAATCAGTTGATAATAAAATATACACTTTTGAACGCAAATTCAGATGCGATCCTACAACTGAAACCATTCCTGGCATTCAGGGCTGTAGATGCGTTGACTCATGCCAATACTGATGCCAAAGTTCACTACAGAATAGTTGACAATGGGGTTTCATATAAACTTTACAATGGTTTCCCTAATCTATATTTGCAGATATCCAAGGATAATGAGTTTGTCGCATCACCGGATTGGTATCATAATGTGACCTATCGGGAGGAGTATAGACGAGGGTTTGATTGTCAAGAGGACCTATTCGTACCCGGCTATTTTGAGATGCCGATACGGAAGGGGGAGAGTATCTATTTCTCCGCATCATTGGATGAGGAGGTGTCGTCAAAGATTGCCGCAAGTTTCGCCAATCAGGCGAAAAGGATGCCACTGCGCAATAACTATTTAAACTGTTTACAAGCTGCTGCTCATCAAACGCTTGCACTTACCCCTGAGCACTCTGCCATTTGTGCCGGTTTTTCATGGCTTCCTACCGGTGCTTTAAGAGAGAGTTTCATAGCCCTACCTGGCGTAACTCTCTATTGTGATGGAGATGTTAAGACATTTGTGAAGATATTGGATGATCTAATAAATCATAACCAAGATGCCTTGTTGCGCTCTTGTGAGCAGGTTGAAGCACCATTGAGGTTGACGGAGGTCCTTCAGCACTATTCTGAGTTTGCAAATGAGAGTTCCATCTGGAAGAAGTATGGCGATTTGTTGAAGGGTATCATTTCCAGTTTTATCAATGGCAGAGAAGAAGTTCATCTTCACGATAACGGATTGTTATGGGCAAAGAAGGATAGTGTAGCTTTGACCTGGATGAATTCTTATGTGGATGGTAAACCTGTTAATGAAAGAGCAGGTTGTCAGGTAGAGACTAATTGCTTCTGGTACAATGCCCTGAAGTATGCATCTTCAATGGAGAAGAGTTTTGGTAAGGACAAGGGATTCGTTGCACAATGTAATGAAATCTGTTCTAAGATAGAGACCAATTTTTTACCAGTGTTCTGGTGCGAAGAGAGACAGCATCTCTCTGACTATGTGGATGAAAATGGTAAGAATATATTTACAAGACCGAGTCAGGTGTATGCTTGCTCCTTGAAATATTCTCCTATCCCTGAAGAGTATCAGGCCCAAATTCTGAGGGTAATAAAAAAGGAATTGCTTACCTCGAGAGGCATAAGAACTTTATCTCCAAAGAATCCTAGATATAAGGGTGATTATAACGGTAACCAAATAATGAGAGATTTCTCAACACATAATGGCAGCACAAGGCCTTGGCTATTGGGTCCATACGTTGAGGGGCGATTCAAACTGTATGGAGCGGCATTCCTGCGTGATGCCCAACAGCTGGTAAGCGGATTTGAAGAGGATATAAATGTTCATGGAATTGGAGCTGTCTGTGAGATGTATGACGGCGATCCAAGTCACAAGCCTCATGGCGCTATCAATTCGGCATTGAGTGCTGGTGAAATTCTTCGTGTGTTCTCAATGATTGAAAAATACAGGGAGGCTGAACAATGAGGGTATTGATGTTTGGTTGGGAATTTCCTCCACATATCGCAGGAGGTCTTGGAACAGCTTGTTATGGGATGACCAAGGGGTTGGCACATAATGACGTTGAGGTGCTGTTCGTTATGCCGAATGCCTCGGGAGATGAAGACCAGTCATCTGTTAAGATAATAAATGCCAGTGACGTCATATCTTATGATGTCGCAAAAAATGTAGATGAATTTCTCAATAAGGTTGATTTTTTGAGAATTGGAACCAATATACGTCCCTATATCGATCCTACATCATTTTCTGAATTAGTAGAGGAGGAGAGACGATTCCAAAGAGAAGAGTTCAAAATCTATTTTAAACAGAAATATAATTTCTCTGGCAAATATGGGGTGAACCTTATGGAGGAGGTCTCCAGATATGCTATGGTTGGTGGAGCCATCGCCATGCAAAATGCTGGAAAATTTGATGTAATACATGCCCATGATTGGTTGACATATCTTGCCGGTATTGCAGCTAAGCGTGTCTCTGGTAAACCGTTGGTCATACATGTTCATGCAACTGAATTCGACAGAAATGCAAATGGCGTGAACAGTGAGGTATTCAAACTGGAGAGGATGGGTATGGAAGAGGCAGATAAGGTTATTACTGTCAGCAATCTGACCAGAAATATAGTTATCAACAAATACGGCATAGATCCTTCCAAGGTCATTACGGTCCATAATGCAGTGGATTTCTCAAATAGAGATGAACTGAGCGTAAGCCGTGGAGTGAGAGAGAAGGTGATAACATTCCTTGGACGCATCACATTCCAGAAAGGTCCGGAGTATTTCATTGAGGCTGCGGCTAAGGTATTAAAACGTAGGAATGATGTTCGGTTTGTGATGGCTGGAAGTGGTGATATGATGAACAAGTGCATCAGACGTGCTGCAAAACTTGGTATCTCAGACAGATTCCATTTTACCGGCTTTTTAAAAGGGACAGAGGTTCAACAGATGTTCGCTCTCTCTGATGTTTATGTGATGCCTTCGGTATCCGAACCATTTGGAATATCTCCTTTGGAGGCTATGAAGTCAAATGTTCCTACAATCATATCTAAGCAATCAGGTGTTGCAGAGGTACTGAAATATGCTATCAAGGTTGATTTCTGGGATATAGATGCATTGGCAGATGCTATGTATGCGTTGCTCAGTTATCCTGCGTTGCACGAAGTGGCAGCTTCAGCAGGATTGGATGAGGTGAACTCATTAAAGTGGGATAATGCAGCCTCGAAGGTGAAGGCTGTCTATCAAGACGTAATAGGTGAAAAATAAATCGAGTAATATGATAAAGTCAGTTTGTTTCTATTTTCAAGTCCATCAGCCAGACAGGTTGAGACTGTTCAGGTTTTTCGATATAGGTAATGATGATCACTATTTCGATGAATTTGCTAATAGAACGATTTTGAGAAGAGTTGCGGATAGATGCTATCTGCCTGCCAACTCTCTTTTGCTGGATTTGATAAAAGCCAACAACGGAGCATTCAAAGTTGCATTCTCTATATCGGGAGTTGCTGTTGAACAATTTGAAAAGTATGCTCCAGAGGTACTTGACAGTTTTCGCGAATTGGCTGCAACAGGTTGTGTAGAGTTTTTAGCTGAAACCTATTCTCACTCCTTGGCATCATTGTCATCTCCAAGTGAGTTTAAAAAGCAGGTGAAACTTCATGCAGAAATGATCAAAAAACATTTCGGACAGAGGCCAAAAGCTTTCAGGAATACTGAACTTATCTACTCCGATATGATAGGTAAAGATATTGCCGACATGGGTTATAAGGTTATGCTGACCGAGGGTGCAAAACATATCCTTGGATGGAAAAGTCCTGATTTTCTATACACCAATGCCATAAATCCTAGATTGAAGGTGATTCTACGAAATTGCAACCTCAGTGATGACATAGCTTTCAGATTTTCCAATCAGAATTGGAGTGAATGGCCGCTTACCGCTGAAAAATATGCAGGATGGTTGAGAGATGCATTGAATGAGGGCGATTTCATTAATCTGTTCATGGATTACGAGACATTCGGAGAACACCAGCGTTATTCAACAGGTATTATGGAGTTCTTGCGAGCACTCCCTTCTGAGGTTTTGAAGAGAGGAATAGAGTTCCATACACCTAGCGAAATAGGGGAGTTATATCAACCTGTGGCACCGTTACATGTGCAATATCCTATCTCATGGGCGGATGAGGAGAGAGATACCAGCGCATGGCTGGGAAATGAGCTTCAGAACGAGGCTTTCTCCAAGGTTTATGCCATTGAGTCAAAGGTTAATAAGACTGGAGATGATATGATTCTTCGAACTTATAGAAGATTACAGGAGAGTGACCACTTTTACTATATGTGTACCAAATTTTTCTCAGACGGTACTGTACATAGTTACTTCAATCCATATGATACGCCATACGAGGCGTTTATTAACTATATGAATGTACTGAGCGATTTTGAGATTAGAGTGGACAATAAGTTGAATGAATTGAAAAATATGAAAAATAAGAAATAACTGTTATGAAAGAGAGTAAGTATTTGATGCCCGATTTCCTTTTTGATGTCTGCTGGGATATCTGCAACAAGGAGAGCGAAACTCAAGAGGAGATTGTAAAACATTCATTGGCCTTGGCTAAGGAATTCAAGAGAAATCATATTCATATCGGTCCTGATGTATTGATGGATTCAGATAAGAACCCTTATTTTACTGAGGATCTAAGACTTTTCGCTTCATGGAAAGAGAAGGTGGCTTCTGATGGCTTGAGAGTCAGGGTGGGACGCTGGAATGCTCAAGGTGAAAGTTTGGTCTTCCTTGTTGACTTTTCACACTTCATTCCTAACAAAGATGAAATCCTAACAAAGATGTGGATGGAGTATGGTGTGGATTCTTTGAATGGTAGTTGGGAATATATTGAGTCATTGCTATTCGGTTATGCAGCTGGTAAAGTTGTTGAGAGTTTCGTTAAATACTACGCCTTCCCAAGGAGTAAGGTTATCGTTGATTTCAATGATTGGCAATCTGGTGGTGGTTTGCTCTATTTACATGGTACGAAACTTCCTATCGGAACCATTTTGACACTACACTCTACAGTCGTGGGAACCATTCTTCAGGAACATGGTGAGAAGAGTACAGATAATCCTGAACAGGTGGCAAGTGACTATGGCCAGATTTCTCAATATTCTCTTGAAAAAGCTGCTGCTAAATATGCTGATATCGTATCAGTTGCATACACTTCTCTCTCTGTGGAGAGCAACAGATATCTTGAACGCTCTGCGGATTTCTCAGAGAGTGATGCATTCGATATAAGGGAAGAGTACTCTGAACTTGTTAAACGACTGATAAAATCCAATAGACAGATTCCTGATGCCGGTCATCAACCATATAACAAGATCCAAGCAAATCGTCCATCATGGGAGACCGTTCTTGTAAATAGGGATATGCCTAAACGTTTGAAACATCTGAATACGTTGGCGACAAACCTTTGGTGGTGTTGGAATCAATGTGCAATCGATCTCTTTGAATCGGTGGATTCTGATCTTTGGAAGAAGACAAATGGCAATCCTTTAGCATTGTTGGATAAGGTGAGCCTGAAACGATATAAGGAGCTAGAGAAGAACGATGACTTCTTAAATCGTTTGGATGGCGTCTTTGCAGAGTTTTCGGATTATATGGCAGGGAAGAAGACCCGAAAAGGTCCGAAAGTTGCCTATTTCTGTATGGAATATGGTTTGGATAGCTCTTTGAAGATATATTCCGGTGGACTTGGTATCCTTGCAGGTGACTATTTGAAGGAGGCCAGTGATATGCAGGTCAATCTGACTGCAGTCGGTCTTCTGTATCGTTATGGTTATTTTACACAGAGATTCTCAACTTATGGCGATCAGATCTCTTCATACGATCCACAGGATTTCACCCGTATCCCTGCATTGCCTGTTTATGATCAGGATGGTAAATGGATGAAGATAAGCATTTCACTGCCAGGTCGATCTGTATATGCACGTATTTGGAGAGTTGAGGTAGGACGTACCGATTTGTATCTTCTTGATACCGACTTCGAAGATAATCAACAGGAGGATAGAACAATCACTCATGCCCTTTATGGTGGTGATTGGGAGAATCGTCTGAAACAGGAGTTGTTGCTCGGCGTCGGTGGTATCCGTGCATTGAGGGCATTGGGTGTCTATTGTGATGTGTATCATTGTAATGAAGGGCATGCAGCATTCATTGGATTCGAAAGATTGAATGAATATATTAATAATACTAATCTATCATTTGCCGAGGCACTTGAAGTAGTACGATCATCAGCGCTCTTTACTACACATACACCTGTGCCTGCAGGACATGATGCATTTACGGAGGACTTGTTGAGAGTCTATCTATCATATTATCCAGCTCGTTTGAAGACTGATTGGAAGAATCTGATGAGTCTTGGAAAGATAAACGCCGATGATCCTAATGAGAAGTTCTCAATGAGCTTTTTAGCCGCGAACCTTTCTCAAGAGATTAATGGTGTCAGCTGGTTGCATGGGAAAGTGTCACAACAGATATTCTCAGGAATGTGGCCAGGATACCTTCCTGAGGAGTTGAATGTGAGCTATGTGACAAATGGTGTTCATTATCCTACATGGACTGCTCCTGAATGGAAAGAGATCCATAAAGAGGTATTTGGACCGGAATTCCAGACACACCACTATGACAAGAGCTGTTTCAATGGTATATACGATGTGCCTGATGCCAAGATTTGGAGCGTCCGTCAAGCACTGAGAGCCAAATTGATCAATGCTGTAAAGGATATAATGAAAGATGCATCAGCAACTGCTCACTACTCTCCAAGAGAGATAGTTAAGATTTGCAAGACATTGAATCCGGATATTTTGACAATCGGTTTCGCACGCCGTTTCGCAACCTACAAACGTGCTACATTGTTGTTCAGTAATTTGGATAGATTGAACGATATAGTCAATAATCCTGAACGTCCGGTTCAGTTCCTATTCGCCGGTAAGGCTCACCCTGCTGACCAGGCTGGCCAGGACTTCATAAAGAGAATTATTGAGATATCTAAGATGCCTCAGTTTATCGGAAAGATTGTTTTCGTTCCAAATTACGATATTTCAATTGCCAAATTACTGGTTCAAGGTGTTGACGTATGGATGAACAACCCTACACGTCCTCTTGAGGCCTCTGGAACAAGTGGCGAAAAAGCAGTTATGAATGGAGTTATGCACTTCTCTGTTCTTGATGGTTGGTGGGTTGAAGGTTATAAAGAGGGCGCAGGTTGGGCTCTTCAGATGGAGCAGACCTACGAAGATGGCCATTATCAGGACGATTTGGATGCAGCGACTATCTATTCAATCATAGAGAATGAGATTGCACCGATTTTCTACGATAAAAAGAAAAATGGTATCTCAGAAGAGTGGTTAAGTCATATCCGTAATACAGTCAGTAAGGTTGCCTGCGATTTTACTACCAACAGAATGATGAATGATTATCTTAACCAGTACTATATTCCTCTTTCAAAGCGTAAGAAATCTCTTAAGGATAAGGACTACGCCAAGGCAAGAGAGATTGCCGTTTGGAAAAAGACTCTTCGTCGCGAGTGGAACAATGTAGAAGTTCTCTCTTTTGAAAAGCCTACAAATGCCAATGGCTCATTGATTCTTGGTAAGGAGTTCAAGTCATCAGTCAAGATTTCAATTGGTGACCTCTCTCCAGAGGATATCGGTGTAGAATTGATTGTAGTGGAACAGAATGTCCATGGACAATACAACATCAAAGATGCTGTAACTTATAAATGCATAAACTTTGATGGTGGTATTGCCACATACGAGGCAAGTATCTATCCGCAACTTTCAGGTATGTATCAGATGGCGGGTAGAATCTTTGCTCAAAATCCAGCTTTGCCTCACAGACAAGATTTTGAACTTGTAAGATGGCTATAGCAGCTACCGGTTTTTTTGACGGAGTCCATAAAGGACATCGCTTCGTACTGGATCAACTTATCAAAGTATCCAAGGATCTTGGGCAGAGAAGTGAAGTGATTACATTTTGGCCGCATCCTAGAGTTGTTTTGAATCAGGATGCGGACAATTTGCGATTATTGACAACTATGTCTGAAAAGAGGACTATGATAAGGCAATATGGCGTTGATGATGTCATTGTCATACCATTTACGTCAGAATTCGCAAATCTCACTTCACGTGATTTTCTCTCGATGATTCGTGATAGATATGATGTTCAGTATCTTATAATCGGTTACGATCATAAAGTCGGTTGTGATGGGGATATGGTCAATCTGAGTGATATCTGCCGTGAGGTTGGAATACACCCATACAAGGTGAGTGAATATAATAATGATGGGTGCAATGTGAGCTCTACCGAGATAAGGCGTTGCCTTTCTATGGGTGAAGTCGGAAGAGCTTCCGCTCTGTTGGGATATGATTATTTGCTTACCGGTATAGTAGTAGAGGGTAACAGGATGGGCCGGACGATCGGTTTTCCAACAGCTAATCTGTCTATAAATGAACCAATGAAGATTGTGCCGTCAAATGGCGTATACTTTGTTGATGTTATCTATGATAAGAGGTTATATAAAGGTATATGCAACATTGGATATCGCCCTACTCTTTATAACAATGGGATGAAGACGATTGAGACACATATACTGAATTTTGATGAGGAGATTTATGGTCGAGAACTCACTATATCTTTTGTCACAAAGATTAGAGACGAGATGAAATTCTCATCACTTGAGATGCTACGAAATCAAATAGAAAAAGATAAGCAACTAGTTGAAAGTATAAGAGAAAAGAGATGTTTTTGTAAATAATTAAACTTTTTTTTCTATATTTGCGTATTGTTGTAGATAAATGAAAGGGTCTCGCATTGCGGGATTCTTTTTGATTTTTTAATATGGGAAACGTACATTACCTTACTCAAGAAGGATTAGACAAATTAAAAGAGGAATTGGACGCCTTAATGGCACAGCGTCCTGTTATTTCTGCAGCTATAGCTGAAGCCAGGGATAAGGGTGACTTGTCTGAGAATGCCGAGTATGATGCTGCTCGAGAGGCTCAAGGTCTCTTGGAACTCAAGATATCAAAACTCCAGGACTCTATCGCAAATGCTAGAGTTATCGATGAATCTAAGATCAACACGGATCAGGTTCAGATGCTTAATCGTGTCAAGATGAAAAATCTTAAGACAGGGCAGATTGTTGAATATACTTTGGTTGGGGAGAGTGAGGCAAATCTGCGTGAGGGTAAGTTGGCTGCTACTACACCTATTGGAAAGGCATTGATGGGTAGGAAGAAAGGTGATAAAGTTGATGTAAATGTACCTTCTGGTATTATTACTTTTGAAATCCTTGACATCGCATTATAGTATGGCATCAATTTTTACACGAATTGTAAGCGGCGAGATCCCTTCTTATAAAGTTGCTGAAAACGACGCATATTATGCGTTTCTAGATATCAATCCACTCTCTGAAGGTCATACATTAGTTATTCCAAAGGCTGAAGTGGATTATATTTTTGATTTGGATGATAAAACATATGCCGGCCTTTTCGATTTCGCAAAGAAGGTCGCAAAAGCAGTCAAAAGTGCAATTCCTTGTAAAAGAGTAGGGGTTGCAGTCCTTGGAATGGAAGTCCCACATGCTCATATTCATCTTGTTCCACTGCAAAGTGAGGCGGATTTGGATTTTAAAAAGGAGAAAAAGTCTCTTACTCCAGAGCAATTCGCTGAAATTGCAAAAGCCATTGCAACAGAATTCAATAAAATTTAACCAACTACTTTTATGAAACGTATTTTCTTGTTTGCATCCCTGCTTCTTGTCATTTGCTCATGCAATAATAAACATCAAGCACAGATTCAAGTAACAATCAAAGATGCAGACACCACAAACATTGTTCTTCAGAAATTGAATTATAACAAACTTCAAACTGTAGATACAATAAAGACAGACTTGGCTGGCCAGTTCAAATATAAGGTAACCCTTAAGAATGATGCTCCAGCTCTATATTATCTTTATTATGAAGATCAGAAGCTTGCGTCAATGATTCTTCTTCCTGGTGATAAGGTTCAGATAGATGCCGATTTGAAGGGTAATTTTGAAATTTCAGGTTCTGAGGAATCCATCCAATTAAAAGAGGTTGAAAATGAATTTGCACAGGCAAGGAATCAAATGGCTCAGGTGATTTCAACAATTACAGAAGATATGACAGAGGCAGATATGAAGCCTATCAATGCACAGTTGAGCCGTATCTATATCGATTATAAACGTGCACTGACTAAGAGAATGTTGACAAACCCAACATCTTTGACATCTGCAATTGCTGCATTTTATAAATTCAACGATGATCTTCTTGTCTTTAATGAAAATACGGACGCAATACTTTTCAAGACTGTATATAACGAATTGTCACAAGTATATCCGAAGTCAGAATACTTACAGGCCTTGCTTGATGAGGCTACAAAGAGAGAGCGTGCTCTTGAGTTCAATTATCGTTTTGATGAGTTTGAGCAGATTGGATTTCCAGATATCACTATGCCAGATATCAATGGCGTTGACCAATCACTGCAGAGCCTGAAGGGCAAAGTAATCCTTCTTATGTTCTGGGGCGCTTCAATGGATGATCAGAGAATGATGAATCAGGATTTGTTGACTCTTTATGAGAAATACCACAATCAGGGATTTGAAATCTATCAGATAGCCCTTGATATTGACAAGGCTACATGGTCAAATGTTGTGAAATCGCAAGGACTTCCTTGGATCAGTGTAAACGATGGAATGGGTGTAGAGTCTCCATCTCTGATGATGTATAATGTTCAATCGATCCCTACAATGTTCCTTATTAGCAAAGATGGAGATGTGTTTGTAAAGGACCTTACCACAGTTGATGCTCTTGAGAACGAATTGAAGAAATTATTGTAATATATATTTATTTTTAGAATAGCGGATTGTAATCAGTTACAATCCGCTTTTGTTTAGCTATGAAAGTTTTTAGATATATCTATTTTGCCCTATTAAGCGTTTCGTGTTGCAATTATCCCGAAAAGATTGACTATATAGATGTTAATGGACAGAGATTGTTATTTGCAGTTCGTGGTCCTGAAGATGGTAAGCCAGTGGTGCTTGTACATGGAAATGGGGGATCCCATAAGAGCCTGCTTACACAAGCTAAACAGTTGGCAAAATGGGGATATCGTGTCTATAGCCTGGATTCAAGGGGACAAGGAGCAAATGCCCCAGTAGATGAGCTTCACTATACAGATATGACTGAGGATACATATCAGTTTATACAGAAACTGGGACTGGAGAAGCCCTATTTATATGGATGGAGCGATGGCGGTATTATTGGATTGATGCTGGAGGCTTATTATCCAGGTACACTAGGCAAACTTGCTGTCAGTGGAGCCAATCTCTATCCAGATTGTGGAGATGAGTTCGAATCATTCAAAGAGTGGATTCTTGCCAATCAATCTCCTGTTACAATGATGATGCTTTCTGAACCTAATATCGATCCTAAGGATCTTTCTGCTATCAAATGTCCTACATTGGTGACAGCAGGAAGCAAGGATGTCATCTCAGTCGAACATACTGAACTTATCGCCAACTCAATTCCTGGATCACAACTGGTTATTGTCAAAGGCGCTTCTCACTCCAGTTATATCAAACGGAGTCCGAAGATGGGCAAAATGTTGAAGGAATTCTTCGCTGAATAGTTAATTCATTTTTTCAGCTTTCTCTTTCATCCTTTGAGCGCGTTCTGCACTGCCCGGGTGAGATGAGAACATCTTTTGTACTAAAGATGCTTGAGAACCACCAGAAAGCTCAACTAATTTATTCAAAGCCTTATACATGCTATATTTGTCATGGCCGTGTTTGACTGCGAATTCAAATCCGTATTCATCTGCTTGGTACTCCTGTTTCTGAGAGAACTGTGAACTTACGAAAGATTCTCCAAGGTCACCAAGAACTGTTTTGGAAAGAGTCCCAACAGTCCCGCCAGCAGCATTTAGAAGGCCTCTTGCAGATGCAGCCAAATATGCGTTCTTCATAGCTTTCTTGGTATCCTGATGAACTACGTGGCCACATTCATGTCCAATAATGGCTATCAATTCATCATCATCCATTACATCCATAAGACCGCTGTATACACGTATTGATCCGTCGCCGCATGCGAATGCATTGATTTCGTCAAGCTTATAAACTTTATAATTGATGGTCAAACCATCAATATCCTCTATGCCAGCCATTACCTTGTCCAATCTCTTCTTGTAAGTTCCGTTGTCGATAACGTTTTGGGCATCCATCTCCTGTACCGTTTGTTGACTTAATGCAATGACCTGCGCATCAGAGATGGTAGCTGCAGTAAGAGCTAAAGTGGAAGCATTTTGAAGTTCGGTACTGTCCCAATTGACTTTGGATAACATAGAACAACCTGAAAGCAATGTTGCTGCGATAATTAATAAGGATATTTGTGAACGTTTCATATCATTGATTATTAAAGTAATTACACAAAGTTATCTATTTTTTGTCAAAATGGTTTTATAAAATATCCTTATAAACCGAGTATGTAATTTTATTTGAAAAATGTAATACATAAATCAAAATGTTTATATATTTGCATTTGCAAGTAAGATCAATAGATATGGAACAAGAGACAAAATCTGCTCGTGGAGGACGCAGGAGTGGAGCAGGCCGCCCTAAAGGTGATTCCAAACTATACACCTTCAGAGCTGGAGGTGAAATCTCCAAAGCGTTGGATGCTCAAAGTGATAAAACTGCATTTATAAAGGGCAGTATAGAGAAGGCTCTCCAAATTAAAGAGCCTGATTTTACCACTTTGGGCCGAGCTGTCCAGGCATCCAAAGCCAAGAGTATCTCCATTCCGTCATTTGATATCCGTGTGGTTGCGGGTTTCCCTGTCCCATTGGATAATGATGAGAAGAGCCAGGATATAGATATGCTGAGATTGCTCTGTCCTCATCCTGAATCTTCATATCTAATTAGAGTCCAGGGAGAGTCTATGATTGATGCAGGTATCGAAAATGGAGATATAGTTATTGTAGATAAGAGCAGACGTGATCCGTTGGAGAGGGAGATAGCTGTCTGTGAACTGAATGGGGAATATACCCTTAAACGCATATCTGTAGAGAAGGATGGGCGACGTTGGCTGGTTCCGGCCAATCCTGACTTTCCAAGATTCCCTATCACCAATGAAGACTCCTTCAGCATATGGGGAGTTGTCACATACATAATCCATAAAGCCCGTGATTAGAGAATTATGTATGCTCTGGTCGATTGCAACTCGTTCTTCTGTTCGTGCGAGAAGGTTTTTCATCCTGGCTTGCAAGGTAAACCGGTGTGCGTACTCTCAAGCAATGATGGTATAATCATTGCCCTTACACCTGAAGCCAAATCTGTCGGCCTCCATCGTGGTGATCCTATATTCAAGGTCAAGGATATTGTAGATAGATATAAAGTCACCGTATTTTCAAACAATATGTATCTCTATAGCGCAATGTCCAAACGTATTGTAAGTATACTCAGACAAGCGTGTGATCATGTAGAGAATTACAGCATTGATGAGAGCTTCTTGGATCTGAGAAGCTATGAGAGGAATTACGATTTGGAATCCTATATGAGGTCGATTTCAGATAGAATATGTCTTTGGACGGATGTACCTGTGAGTGTGGGCGTTGCACCGACAAAAACACTCGCTAAAGTCGGTAGCAAGTTCGCGAAGCAATATCGAGGGTATCGATCTGTCTGTGTGATTGATACTGAAGCTAAACGACGGAAGGCACTCTCTATGTTTGATTTGAATGATATATGGGGAGTTGGACGAAGGTCTTATGAAAAGCTGATTGCTCTTGGTATCAGGACACCTCTTGAATTTGCGGATAAATCTGCAGAGTGGGTCCATAAGCACTTTACAAAGCCTGGATTTCAAACTTGGTGCGAGTTGAATGGATACCCTTGTATAAGCACTGAAGAGGTACTTCAACGTCAGACTATTTGTACCAGCCACTGTTTCAAGGATATGGTGACTACGCTTGATGCACTTAAGGCATCAGTCACAACTTTTGCCGGTAATTGTGCAAATAAACTTCGTGGTCAGGGGAGTGTTGCAGCTTGTGTGACGGTGTTCATTGGCAGTAATCCACATAGAGCGGATCTTACTCAATATTGGAATGAGGGCTCTGCAAAGCTTTTAGTTCCTAGTTCCGACACCATAGAGATTTCTCAAGCTGCAATGAAGATTTTGGAGGATATTTATATTCCGGGGATTAGATATAAACGATCCGGTGTGATTCTGAGCGATATCTCTTCTGATTCATCTATTCAGCTGGATCTGTTCGATCCAACTGAACGGGATGCAAGAATGTCACTTTTCTCAACGATTGACAATATGAACCAGAAGTTTGGTCTGAAAACAGTACGGCTAGCCGTTGAGGATGGAGAGGCAGATCATTGGAAATCAAAGAGTGAATACAGAAGTCCGAATTATCTTACTGATATCAACGATATATTGACCGTCAAGTGTTGATAAATCTTAGCAGCTTCTGCCTTTTAACTCCTCTTCTATATCCGACAGTGATACTCCCATCTGTTCCATCAGCACAAGCAGGTGATAGATTAGGTCTGATGATTCGTAAATAAATCTGTCACGGTTGCCGTCAACAGCCTCTATTGTGGCTTCGGCAGCCTCTTCACATACCTTTTTACCTATCACCTTAGGACCTTTGATGAAGAGCTTTGTGGTGTATGATCCTTCCGGCATGCTCTTGTGCCTGTCGCTTATCAGGTTGGAAAGTTTTCTGATAAAACCTTCGTTGTCCGGTGTATCAAAACAGGCGATGGTACCTCTGTGGCAGGTAGGACCGAGAGGAGTTGCTTTAATTAATAAAGTGTCATTATCGCAATCAGAATAGATGCTTACGACATCAAGGAAATTACCACTTGTCTCACCCTTTGTCCAAAGCGCTTGTTTGCTTCGTGAAAAGAATGTTACACGTCCTTCTGAAAGAGTCTTTTCAAATGCCTCTTCATTCATGTATCCTAGCATCAGGACCTTCAGCGAAACTGAATCCTGTACGATTACAGGCAATAACCCGTCACCTGTTTTTGTTAAATTGAAATCTGAGAAATTCATATTATTATCTTATTGGAATCCCCAATTTTTTAAGTTCATTCTTTAGAACAGGGATTGGAATTTCACCATAGTGGAAGATACTTGCGGCCAATGCAGCATCTGCACATCCATCTGTCAGAACATCGGCGATATCCGATATCTTTCCAGCTCCACCAGAAGCAATAACAGGTATGGATAGGGTAGTGGAGAGTTGTTTGTACACTTCACATGCATATCCGGATTTTGTCCCGTCATGGTCCATTGAGGTGAAAAGAATTTCGCCTGCGCCCCTCTCTTGAGCTTGTTGTGCCCATGAGAATAGTTCGCGCTCAGAGAATCTGCTTCCACCATGAGTCGTTACTCTCCAGATACCATCGCTAACCTTTGCATCTATTGCGCAAACGACGAATTGACTTCCATATTTTGATGCAATCTCTGTAATTAGTTCAGGTCTTGCAACTGCCGCGCTGTTGACAGTTATCTTATCAGCTCCGGCATCAAGAAGACGGGATGCGTCATCAACAGATGTGATACCTCCACCGACACAGAAAGGTATGTTGATGTTAAGCGCGATTTTCTCTACAAGGTTTACGAAAGTAGAACGTCCCTCTTTTGATGCGCTGATATCAAGATATACCAATTCATCGGCACCGTCAAGGGAATATTTCCGTCCCATCTCTACGGCATCGCCTACCTCTTTAAGGCCTTCGAAATTGACGCCTTTTACAACGGCTCCGTCTTTAACGTCAAGACATGGTATTATTCGTTTTGCGACCATTTCTCTATATCTTTCAAAGTTATTCTTCCTTCATAGATTGCTTTTCCAACAATTACTCTCTTTAGATTCTTCCGCTCCAGATTTTCAATATCTTCCATAGATGAAATTCCACCGCTGACTGTAATGCAAACGTTTGGATATCGATTCTGTAGATTGACATACAAATCTGTCGAAGGCCCCTGAAGAAGTCCGTCACGGGAAATATCGGTGCAGATTGTCTGATCGAGGCCACTCTTTATAAATCTGTCAATGAGTTCCTCCACCGTATAAAGAGACTCTTCCAACCACCCTTTGACTGCAACCTTACCATCACGGACATCGGCCCCCAAAATCATCTCTCCTTGACGTTTTGAAAGCCAATTGTCAAACAATTCAGGCTGTTTAACCGCAAGGCTCCCAATGATTATGTAATTTGCTCCTGCGTCAAGAGCTGATTCCAGCGCTTCAGAAGATGAGATTCCGCCGCCCCACTCAATAGAGACACTCTCTCCATACTCTTTGGTAAGAACATTCGCTGCACTCTCAAGTGCCTTCAAATTGGCTGGAGATGATATTTTTGCTCCATCCAAATCAACCATATGGATACGCTTGACTCCACAAGATGCGAAAGATGAGACCATCTCCTCAATAGATGCGTCATAAACCTTTTTTGTGCCATAATCGCCCTTTGTCAGACGGACACAACGGCCATCTATTATATCAATTGCAGGAATTATCTCAATCATAGTGATAAGAAATTATTCAGGATAGTTGAGCCGATATCGCCGCTTTTTTCGGGATGGAATTGAGTCCCGTAGAAGTTCTCATACTTCAATGCGGCACTAAATAGCACATCGGCATGTCTTGTAGTTGCTATTGTGTCTGTACAAAGGTTTGCATAATAGGAGTGGACATAATATACATACTCCTTCTCGTTGATGCCTTTGAACAATTTGCTTTCAAGATTTGATATTGTATTCCAGCCCATGTGAGGCACTTTGGCATCGTTTGTTGGAAGGAATCTTTTTACATCACAATCAAATATTCCAAGTCCTATGGCATTGTCCTCTTCACTTCTTCTGCACATGATTTGCATGCCGACACATATCCCCAAGACCGGTTTACGTCTCATGCGTATGATTCTGTCAAGACCTTTCGATCTTAGGCTCTCCACAGCTATCTTTGCATTACCAACCCCTGGAAGGATCACTTTGGATGCATTCCTTATCTTTTCAGGATCATCGGTTACGATATATTCTGCTCCAAGCCGTGTCAAAGCATTACATACAGAACGGATATTTCCTGCTTCATAGTCAACAACTGCTATCATAGTATACCCTTGCTTGATGGTAATGAATAATCAAAAGTTTCTCGTTTTACAGCCTGTTTGATCGATCTGGCAAACGCTTTGAAAACAGCCTCGGCAATGTGGTGATTGTTTTCACCTTTTGCCTGAACATAAATATTGCATTGAGCTGACGCACTTAATGATTTGAAGAAGTGCTTGAACATCTCAGTAGGTACATCTCCTACATATTCTCTGGTGAATTCAACGTCCCATACCAGTTCACTGCGGCCTCCGAAATCGAGAAGGACAAGTGCACGACTCTCATCCATAGGCAATGCGAATCCATATCTTGCAATGCCTCTTTTGTCTCCGAGTGCATTTTTAAGTGCCTCTCCGATGGCGATTCCCAGATCTTCCATTGAATGATGCTCGTCAACTTCAAGATCTCCTTTACATTGAGCCACCAAGGATATACCTCCATGATGAATCAATTGAGTAAGCATGTGATCCAAGAATTTCAAACCTGAATCCACGTGGTTCTCGCCTTTGCCGTCAAGGTCGATTACGACTTTGATATCAGTTTCACTGCTTTTTCTAATAACCGAAGCTCTTCGAGTAGAGAGTCTGATCTGCTCAACTGCTCTTTCCCATGATTCCGCAGGTTTGTCAGAATCAATCTTTAGAAATGTTGCGCCTAAATTGTCAGCTAACTGCCTGTCGGTATCGCGGTCTCCTATTACAAAACTTGAGGAGAGATCATAATCCCCATTCAAATATTTTCCAAACATTCCGATGCCTGGTTTGCGTGTAGGCGCGTTGTCAGAAGGGAATGTACGATCAATCAGATAATCGTCGAATTTCACCCCTTCGCCTTCAAGAGTCTGAATCATTTTGTTGTGAGCTGGCCAGAAGGTCTCTTCCGGGAATGAATCGGTACCTAGTCCATCCTGATTGGATGCCATCACGATGTCATAACCCAGATTTATAATGGATTTCATACCTGAAATGGCTCCAGGAACAAATTGGAGCTTCTCCAGTGAATCAACCTGCTCATTCTCCTCGATAGGCGGCTCTATTATCAGAGTGCCGTCTCTATCTACAAATATTGCCTTGTTCATACTCTTTAAGTGCTTTTAACATCTCTATATTTTCATCCTCCGTGCCGATTGTGATACGGATACACCCTTCACAATTAGCTACACGGTTACGGTTACGTACTATGATTCCCTTCGAAAGAAGAAAATCATAGGTAGCATCGGCATTATCCACCTTTACCAATACAAAATTAGCATCACTTGGAAATACCTTCTTGACACATTTGTATTTAGTGATTGCCTCAGTTACCTTCACTCTCTCTTGTTTAATTGTAGCAACCCTTGCTTCAATATCTTCATCCAATATCTGAAGAGCCATCTGTTGTGCAGGGGCATTGATATTGTATGGATATTTCACCTTTGACATCAAAGAGATTATATATGGGCTGGAGAATGCAAATCCAACTCTCAGTGCGGCCATTCCTCGTGCCTTCGATAACGTTTGAAGTACAATCAAATTAGGATAGTCATCCAATTTGGAAATCAATGATGGCTCGCAAGAGAAGTCCACGTAGGCTTCATCTACGACAAGAATACCTTTAAAGGAGTCCAGAATCTCGATGATCTGATTCAATGGGAATGCATTTCCACTAGGGTTGTTGGGACTGCAGATGAACATCAGTTTTGTATTATCATCACAGGCTGCCAACATGCTTTTGACATCCATTTCGAAATTAGGGGTTAAAAGAACTTCTCTAAACTCGATATCGTTAATATCAGCTACAACAGAGTACATTCCATAAGAAGGGGCAATTGATACGACATTGTCGATGCCAGGGCGGCAGAATACTCTGTAAATAACATCAACAGCTTCATCAGAACCGTTTCCGATAAAAATTTTGTCGGTTTCTATCTTCTTGACAGTAGAAAGTTTCTCTTTGAGTATGCGTTGGTGAGGGTCTGGATATCGGTTGTATCCAGTATTGTACGGACACTCATTGGCGTCAATAAATATACCTATTGAGCCACTGAATTCATCTCTTGCAGTTGAATATGGCTTCAATGTTCTGATGTTTGGGCGTACGAGGGCCTCAATATCACTTCTGTTCATTGATTCTAACTTTTACAGCCTCTGCGTGAGCTTGTAATCCTTCAGCTTCAGCCATTGTTACTATTGTCTTTGACAATCCTACCAGGCCATCATAGGTGATCTCCTGAATTGTCATCTTACGCATATATGCATCGATATTGACTCCACTGTATGATCTGGCCCATCCAGCAGTAGGGAGAGTGTGATTTGTCCCAGATGCATAGTCCCCTGCACTCTCCGGAGTGTATTGTCCGACAAAGACGCTTCCGGCTGCAGTGATCTTGTCAACAATATTCCAAGGATTGGAAGTAGATACAATCAAGTGTTCTGGAGCATAGTAATTGGCAAAATCCACAATCTCTTCATCGTTGTCGAAGACAATCGCCCTGCTGTTTACAAGAGAATTCTCAACGAATCCACGGCGTGAGAGTCTGGATTTTTCATCTTCTATCGCTGAAAGAACTGACTCTGCGAATTGCTTGCTTTTACAAAGAAGCATTACTTGACTGTCATTGCCGTGTTCAGCCTGTGAAAGGAGGTCTGCCGCAACGAATGCTGGATTGGCGGCATTATCTGCTATTACCATAACCTCTGATGGCCCAGCCGGCATATCTATTGCCACGACCTTTGTGGCAAGCATCTGCTTGGCTGTAGTGACATAACTGTTCCCCGGTCCAAAGATTTTATCAACCTTCGGTACTGATTCAGTGCCATAAGCCATCGCAGCTATTGCTTGGGCACCTCCAATCTTGAATATCTTGTCAATTCCACACAATTGTGCCGCATATAGAACTTCACTTGAAATCCTGCCATCCTTTCCAACAGGAGTACATAGGATAATCTCTTTACATCCGGACACCTTGGCTGGGATAGCCAGCATCAGAACAGTAGAGAACAGGGGAGCGGTACCTCCAGGAATATACAGGCCTACCTTTTCAATAGGAATTGCCTTCTGAATGCATCGAACACCTTCACTTGTATAGATATCGACGCCAGAAGGGAGTTGCTCCTTATGGAATTTGTATATATTGTCAAAAGCATTTTGTATGGCTGTCTTGACACTCTGACTTACTATGTCACATGCTTGCTGAATCTCTATTGACGATGCCTCCAATTGATTCAGGTCAACAGAGTCGATCTCCTTGGCTAGCCTGAAAATGGCTGCATCTCCCTCGGTTTTAACCTTTTCAATAATCCCTGATACTCTCTCTGCAACGACAGGGTTGTCGGCAATCGCCCTTTTTGAAAGATTCTCCCATGTGGCCCTTTCAGGGTTATAATAAATTGTCATAATGTTACGGAATAATTTTATCTACGTTCAAAACAAGAATCCCCTCTGCACCTATTGCTTTCAACTGTTTTATCTTGACCCACAATTGCGCCTCATCAACCACTGAATGAAGTGAGCACCAACCTTCAATTGCCAAGGGTAATACTGTAGGGCTTCTCATTGCAGGCAATATCTTCACTGCCTCTTCAATTGAAGCTTGAGGAATATTCATTAAGATATATTTCTTTCCACGGCTTACTTTTACAGAGTCAATCCTGAATAACAGTTCATTCAAAAGCTCTGTATCCTCTTTCGATAGTTCTGAATTTGATATCAATACAGCTTCTGATTCAAATACTCTTTCTACCTCTATCAATCCGTTGCTGACAAGCGTGCCACCTGAGGATACGATATCGAAGATTGCATCAGCTATTCCTGCTGCTGGAGCTACTTCAACAGAACCTGTTATCAACTCTATATTTGAAGTTCCTTATTAAGAATGGGGTAACGGCAAATATAGAGTTGATAACAGGTTC
>DCGV01000104.1 GCA_002314725.1 Bacteroidales bacterium UBA1769 | reverse complement strand
TTACAGCTTGCTGAGCGTGATTTCCACCACGGATTTCACGCTCATTTTTTTAGCAAGTTTGTACACTTTTTTGCTAAAAACAATTAAAAACAACACTATCTTCACCAAAGTCTAACATAGTTAGAAATAATATTATTATCTTTATGTCCAAAATATGACAATTCTAAATAAGAAAAGTCGAATCTTAATTCCTTTTACCTCCAGAACAATGGCAAGAATAGCAACAAATATTCTCAGTTTGAATCACGAAGAAGCGATGGAGTTCTTCATGAAATCAGAGCAGTATCATGGATTTGAAATGCCGGAGTACTTTTCGTTTGATGAAGTGCTCAAGTACGTACATGAAACAATTGGAGACAAGCCTTATGAAGAATGCATTCAGGAAGGAATATCCCCAGAAGACATCTCAGACGTTAATCTTGATATTCTACTGAACAAGGATGGACGTTATGCCGTTCGTCCTATAATTCTTGCCAACCCTTTCTTGTATTATTTCCTTGTACGAGAGGTTTGTTCCGAAGATGGCTGGCAAATGGTAAAAAAACTGTTCGACAAGTTCAATGTTCCTCACATTACCTCATGTGCCATGCCTGTCATCCCATGGGAGAAGGAAGCATTTCATAAAGCAACTACTATTAATAATTGGTGGAGCAGCATGGAACAACGAGCTATAGAGTTGTCTCTGGAATATCGCTATATGTTTGTGACTGACATTACCAATTGCTACGGCTCAATCAATCCACAAGCATTCGATTGGGCATTCTCGATGAAAGAGACATCCTATGAGATTGACGGAGAAAATACTATTGCCAAGAATATCCAGAAGTATCTTCGTGCATTTCAGCAAGGTCGCAACATTGGTATTCCTCAAGGTAGTGCTATTTTTGATTTCGTAGGAGAAATCATTCTTGGCTATTCCGATTTGTTACTTCATGAGGCAATACAAGCCAAAGTGAAAGAATACGAAGAACAAGGTCGTACTTTCCCGGCATACGAGATCATCCGTTATCGTGATGACTATCGTGTCCTCTGTAATGACAAAGGAACACTTGAGGAGATCTCCTACATCCTTCAGCAGGTTTTGGAGCGTCTGAATTTCCGTATGAACAGCCAGAAAACAAAGATTAGCGATAGCATTGTTACTGATGCTGTCAAAGCTGACAAACTCGCATATATCTACAACACCCCTATCTTCAACAAAAAAGGCGTTGACTTCGATAGTTTCGAGAAACATCTGCTCTTCATCCTAATGTTCTCTCGACAGTATCCCGATAGTGGCTCTATCCGAACCATGTTATCCGATATTGATAAACGCGTTGAAGAGCATTTAAAATCACTTGACGAAAAGAATGACTCATTTTCTAACAACTGGGAGCATGTAGATCTTTGTGAAGATGATTACGCACCTAAAGCAAAAAGCGTCTCCTCTGAAATTAAAACGTACAATCGGCAAAAGTACATCCCTGGTGGTAGCATACGAGCACTATCTGCCGTCTGCACCCAAATTGCGCTTGAGAATGTAGGGTGTGTTCACTATGCTCTTCGCATCATCAGCCGAATGATAGACTCTCTCAAGGATATGGACGAAAAGCAATCCATTATTGACTTAGTATATCACAAGCTCTGCAACCAACCTAACTCCGACTACAACCAGCTTTGGCTCCAGAATATGACATATACGCAAGACAAGAAGCAAGGAACGTCTCCATACACCTTGCGTCTTTGTCAACTCGTTGTTGGTAAGAAAGTTGACTCCATATGGAACAGTGACTGGATGAGGGCTGAACTTACATCAAGCTTGCCATACAATAGCATTGTAGATAGCAAAACATTAAAGAAGGTGACTCCAGTGATAATGTTCAGGGAGACAAGATTATACAACGAATACTAAAAACATACAATTATGTCATTTATTCAAGAATTATATAAGAAACGCAGTAATTATAGTGATCCAGATCAGGCTACCATGCAGGAAAACAGTTTGGAGAAATTGTCTTCTGGCATCTATACTGAGGGAGAACGGTTTGTATTCGAACTTCTACAGAATGCAGTTGATGCCCATAGCGCTAACGATTGTTTGGAGGTATCTATATGTCTACAAGACGGATATCTTGTCTTTATTCATAATGGTGATCCTTTTACTAATGAAGATATTGAAGGTATCTGCTTCGTTGGACGCAAGGGTGAAAAAGTTAGGAATGCAAAGAAAATAGGATACAAAGGCATAGGGTTTAAGTCTGTTTTTGGTATTTCATCCAAAGTTTTTATACATACAGGAAATAAATGCTTTAGATTCGACAAAGATTATTGGCGTGATTTTTGGAATAATAATTGGAATGATTCATTCGGGCCAAAGCCTAGTAATGTGTCAGAATATACTATGCCTTGGCAGGTGATTCCTATTGAGTCTGAAGTTCCTATTAAATTAGACGAAGGGAATGCTAATGTTGCAACTTACATTTCTATCGACCCAGAAGACGAGCAAAAATTGGCAGAAAGTGTTATAGGTCTCATGCAGTCTTGTCGTTTTTTAATATTTCTAAAAGACAACAATATAAAGATGTCTTTTACCAGTAACGGTAATTCTCTGTGTTCAATAGAAAAACATTATTTGAATGGGGAAGTTGTGCTCTATGTTAATGGAAGGGAAGATAGTAGATGGATGGTATATCAAAATCCAGAGGTTCCCTTGAACCTTACAGATGAGCAGAAAAGAAGAATTGAAAAACATAAGAGTACTCCCGATAAATTGAAGAATGCCTCTTCTTTTGATTTATCCTTTGCCATTGCAATGGAAGATGGTAAACCAAAGAAAGCAGACAATGCTGTTCTATATACCTACTTGCCAACATCTTACAGTTTAGGTGATGGATTTCCCTTCCTTGTAAATGCTAACTTTATCACAGATGAAGGTCGTCAGCATCTTGATGTTGATGCAGAATGGAATAAAATACTCATATCAAAAATTCCGGAGGAATATCTTAATTGGATTGCTACTTTTTCAAGGACACATTCTAATTATTATGAGGTGCTTCCTAAAAAGTCTTACGGATCAGCCAATGAATTATTGGAGTCATATGAGAATGCAATGAAAGCTGCACTTTCTACGATTGCGTTTATACCTTCGGCATTTAGCGGCACTAAACTCAAAGCTAAAGATACCCTGATAGATCGACTCAACTTATCAACGCAGATTGATTCCTCAATTCTATTAGGCCATATAAATCGAAAGAATAAGACGGAATTCAACATTAATAGTATAGCAGCAAATAGCGGAGTTACCATATTGAAATCGTATGGCGTTACTGTATTTGAAAAGGATAATCTTAAAGGTTTGTTCGAGGATGATAATGCATTTGATAATTTATCTGTGGATGACGATGCTAAACTAGTATTATTTCTTCACAATTATTATTTAGAGAACAAGTCCGAACAAGACTCTCTTCTGGAAATATTATCGTCTACAAGATTCCTCCTCGATTCAAGCTGTATTCTGACAACTCCTTCAGAGCTACAATTCCCATCAGATTTTGAAAACGAATTCTCAAAAGACGTAAAAGTACTCAATGTAACATTATATAAACGATTTGAAAGCCAAGATTCTAAGATTTGTTCTTGGTTAGAAAAGTTAGGGGTTAGGGAAGCTTCTGATTTAAGTGTCATAGAACAAGTGATTTGCCGCGATGGATATATAACAAAAGAAAACGCTCTGGAAGTTGGAAGATTTCTATTTCATATTTTTCAACGACAGAATTTTTTTGATACTATATCATCAAGCAAACTGGATAATATCAAGCTTCTTACCCAAAAAGGTAATATCATTGATCCTAAGGATGCATATTTGAGTAGCGAGTATTGCCCTGATGTAGATTTGGAACCTGTTTATAGTGAAGATATTTTTGTCAGTGATGGTTACATCCACAAGGCGGTCCGACTTTACTAAAAACAGACTTGCCATTAGGAGACAAAAAGCCAACGGCAGCCATGCTAGTGTCCACTCTTCTTGTATCTGCTTTGTTAGGTCGTAAAGAGAAACTTCATATTTCTGTGTTGTCATTCTATATAGAAACTACTAAGGCTCTCCAGAAGTCAATTTGTCAAACATTAGGAAATCATAGTAACTTATTAATTGATACAGTGTCGAGAATACAAGGCCTTACTACTGATGTGGCAATTTATGTAGTTCCAAACACATCATATTACAGGTTATTAAATAGATGCATATTTAATGTAGCAACAAGCCGTGCCCGTAGACATACTATCATTGTGGCCGATGTGGATATCTTGAATCATCTTGATTTGATTGATGCTGATGTTTGCACTTATTTAAAGAAACTTGATAGCGAGTCTTTTTATATACCAATTAAACCACATTCGTTAAATACTATCGGCAAAATGGCAGATGATGTGGATAAGCCTTTTGATTATATTCCTGCCACTGCCAATTGTGTTGATGATAATTCAACGCCTCTACTGCTTCCTGTCTATGAAAAGATGCAGAAGGAACATACAGTTGACGAATCACAGAAGACTGCAAAAGATTCAAATTTCGTTGAAACAAAGATTCCAAAGGTAGAATTAAAGGTAGTCGGTAAAATTGATCTAAGTAAATTTGAAACCCAAAAGAAGGTAAGGCCGACTTCAAAAGTACCAGCATCAGCAACATATATCATTGACACTAATGTATTTGTCGATTGCCCTCGGATTATTAGTAAAATAAATGAAGAGGCAACTATTGTGTTGTCTGCAAAGGTTGTCGATGAACTTGATAAATTAAAGATTTCTTTGGACATAAAAGGTAAAGAAGCTGTGCAGAAAGCATTAAAGAATATCAACAATGAGTCTGAGAAGCGAAATATTCAATTTGAAGTAGCGAATACTCGTCTCTTGCCAAAAGATTTTGATCATCGCTCACCTGACAATATGATATTATCTGTGGCTTTAAAGTATAAGGACGAGAATCCAATTATGCTCACTTCTGACAATGGTTTACAAGTCAAATGCAAGATTGTAGGTATCTCTGCTATTTCCACAAAGCAATTCTTGAATATTTAAGCAGGAATTTGGTAATATGCTAGGAAATATAGACATACTTGTAAAAGAACTCGGCAAGCTTCCTAAGGAAGCGGGGTGGGTGGAGTTCAAACACAACAACTGCGAACTAACGATGGTTGGTGAGGATATTAGTGCACTTGCCAATAGTTTTACTCTGAACGATCGTGACTATGCCTACATGATATGGGGTATAGATGATGAAAACCATGAGATAGTGGGTACAAAGGTGCGTCTTCAGCTTGAGAAGAAAGGTGAGCAGGAGTTGGAGACCAGACTTCTCGCACTCTGTTCTACGAGCAGAACGACTAATCCAAGCTAAAAAGTGGAGCCCGCGACCGATTGCGAGGCATCCCACATTTTTATAACCCAATTTACAGCTTGCTGAGCGTGATTTCCCTTCGGATTTCACGCTCATTTTTTATATGGTAATAAAAACACAATGCAGGGGTACCGATGTGATACCCCTGCATTATTGCTATACTGGTTTGCCTTATTATTTCTTAAGCACCTTTATGTCATATAACGGTTTCTTGAAAGCAGCCTCAATGTCCTTGGCATTGCACTTGGTCTTATCAAATATAATGGTAATCCTCTGGTCGGCGAGCGAAGTCTTGATGTTCTTCACCCCCTTAACAAAACGGATGTTGTTCTTGATATTATACTCACAACCCCCGCAAGACATCTGTGGAATAGTGGTAACCTGCAGGGTATCTACCTTACTGCTCTTTTGCGCCATAGCCGAGAGCGAAAAGACGGCAACAGCCATCATGACTAATAACTTTTTCATATCTTAATTGTTTTAGTTTTTATTAAAATTCAATCTAATGCCTATATAACCCATAATGCCGTCGGTGGGTCCCCACACCTGTGTGGCATCGAACGCTGGCGACCACGGGTCAGACGCTCCTCGTATGGCGTTCTTGATGGTGTAGTTCGTGAGGTTCTCACCACCTATATAAACGGAGAAATGGCGAAACTCGCGTGTGACCTGAGCCTGCAGTTGGAAATAAGCGGGGAAAGTAGAGCGGTCGTAGAGTTCGCCCGAACCGTTAATACTGCCGGTAAGGTCAAAGTGCCATATATCCATGGGGGTCTTATATCCAAGGGAGAGAAGTCCTTTATAGCGTGATGTAAGGGGACGCAAACGCAACACCCCGTCGTAAGTGGCACGGGAATCGGTGTAACGAAAAGCACCGGTGGCAGTGAAACCTTCAAATAATTCATAAGTGGCATCGATCTGTGCGGTATGGCTATAGCTCTTGCCATCAAGATTCTCGATGCTGAACGTATTGATACCCTTAGCCCCGTCGGGATTGATAATCATCTGATTAATGAAACGGGTATAGTAGTAATCTACATTGACTTCTAACTGCTTGTCGGCAACAGGGATATTAAATAAAGCCGACAGCCCTGTGTTCCACGCCTCCTCTTGCCTGAGTTCCTCGCTGGCTATGAAAGTCTTGCCACTTGCCAGAAGCGATACATTCTCGGCTAACGAGTGAGGCGAGCGGTAACCCTTGCCAGCCGAAGCGCGAAGTGTAAAGTGTGATGAAGGCGTATACTTTACGTGCAAACGCGGTGTAAAGAAACCTCCATGGCGCGACGAGTAATCCCAGCGGATACCAGGCATCACGATGAGCATATCATCGAGTTTATAAGTGTACTGGGCATATATACCCGCAGTTGTCTCATCGGTGGGACCAAACAGATTGCTCACATCACCCACAACGGGACTGGCGAGATCAAGACTCTGCTTGTAATTGTCGTGATTGACCGAAGCACCCACGCTGAGGTTGTGACGAGGGTCAAAGTCGGTTTCATACATCAGTTGGGCGTAGCCGTTCTTCTGGTTCACATCATAGATGGTTCTGCCAAAACTATTCTCTGCATCATGTATGGACCCATTCAGCATCAGTGCGATAGAGGTGTTATGCTCGCGGTCCAGGGTAAAACCATTCTTCCACTGCGCCTCGTAGCGGTTAGTGTTGACAGAGATTCCATAGTGTGAGGTGACCCCCGAATTGTCTACCGTGGAATTGAACATTGTAATTGGTAAATTATACATCCCATGTTGGCTCATACCACTTTCCCTTTCGTCGCGCAACCCCTTGATACTCAGCTGGCTGATCCACAGGGGCGACACATACGCCATGCGCCACATACCGTTGAACTGTCGTATTTTGGACATATCCATGAACCCGTCCCCATTCCCATCGTGATCCGTCTGTCGGTTCTCGA
>DCGV01000052.1:2030-4474 GCA_002314725.1 Bacteroidales bacterium UBA1769 | reverse complement strand
CCGAAGGATTTCTTGATAACCTGCATGTAATCCTTGGTCGTCGGAACACCATACAACCACAACATTCCCCAGAAGAAATAGTCCATCATGTATCTTCTGCTCTCTTTCACGTCAGAGATCACCTGATCAACGAACGGAGATATCAGCATGTACATATCATCCGTAAGCCACAACTCAATTTTGGATTCATCATCTTCGCAGAAGTCCCATTCCATGATGTTGTATATCATGGAATAGAGCATGTCCGGAAACTTGTCATAACGTAGAACGCAATCCACTTCAGCTTTGCAAAGGTTCGACAGTATCAGAAGGTCATACACAGGAAGAGCCTTAAGGAGCCTGACCGGATCCTTCCTGAAATTATTTTCCAGAGCATCAACAAGGTCGGCCTTGTTGAGATTAGATTTGATGGGATAGTCACCCATCTTCCGAAGGGTATTCAGATCTTCCTTTTTCAGGGCTCCAAATGCCTGATGAATCTCACTTTTGGATTGGTTTTTATGCATTTTCGTGTTGTTTCTATATCACCTTCAGAATATCATATTTGATTTCAGATTAAAGAAGTATAATACCACTTATGTTTCTTCCACAATCCGTTCCTTCCCTTCTGGCGGAATATAGGCCGGACTCTTCATATGTGCATACCTCTGAAACCTGAATGTTCTTTTCCGGAACGCCAAACTCGATCAGGCACCTGCGGTTAGCTTCCTTCAGATCTATATGATGTCCTGTCGACAGATCCCCTTCCACTTTTCCACCATTCCACGAATAAATCCCTTCAAGAGAATACCCGGTATCCTTGAACGCAGCAACAACCTCCTCCCCTACCTGAAAACATGTGCTGCATATTCCCGGACCAATCACAGCCCTTACATCTTCCGGTTTTGTTGCGAATGTACTCATCATCTGGAATAGCGTCTTCTGAGCAATACGGACAAGAGTTCCACGCCAACCGGCATGAACTGCAGCAATGACTTCCCTCTCCGGATCATAAAGAAGCACCGGAATACAGTCAGCCGTGCGGACTCCAATTGCACACCCCTTAAGATTGGTTACAAGGGCATCGTATCCCTCAAGTTCCTCTCGCGTCATTCCTGACCTTTCAATAATTGCCGTCCTGTAGCCGTGAACCTGATGTGCCTGTGTAACATCAAAAGGAAGCGCATCTTCCCTGCCGGCCGTGAAAGCACGGACCGACTTCCCTATCGAATACTCTATCATAATTACTGCTGATCTGCCAAGATATCGGCAAGCGACTTGATCTCCATAGCAGAGCTTGGCCTCTTGACTTCCTTCGGTTTTGTCCTCATTACTACGTCACCCTCGAAGATAAAACCGCACTCCTCTTTCATATGTTTCTTTATGGAATTGATTACATATCCCTGGACATTCTCTGCCCTTAATGCCTTCGGCGCAATGCGGTCAAGGAACGAGAGAAGATCAAATTCCTTCTGAGCATACTCAAACAGGGTTATGTTTGCCTTAATCCCGCCCCAGTCAAAACCGAACTTATTCTTGAGCATCTGGCTAAGTTCTCTATCCAAAATCATTGAAGGATCAACCATTCTGCGAACGGCATCTGATGTATCATTTCTAGTAAGACGTTTCGGGAAGAACGTGACAGAAGTAATAGCCGGACGGCCTTTCCTTCCTTTATTTACTTCGGCCGACTTTGCAGCAGTAAGTGCATACTCGAAGGAATACGGACTTACAGCATCGAGTTCCCTCTTTGCTACGGCAATCGTATTCTTGATGAAATCATCAACCTTCTTATACTTGTCTACGAGCCCCCACATCTTCCTGAGGTCCTCAATGGAATAGGATATCGGTTCTGTCTGCTTGCTTACCAATTTATAGATACGGAGGGAATACTTCCCGTGAAGCTTCACCGCAGTCTCAAGCTCATACTTACGGAATCCCTTAGAGAAGTCGAGCATTGCATTCCAGATGTTCCTGTTGACCTGGATGATCATCTTCCCAGAAACCTTATCGACATCCACATCATTGAGAATATGGGTAGCTCGGTATTTCTTGTCATCTTCATACTCGAGGAACTTCCCCATCAAATTTCTGACAGCCTCCTTTGCTTTCGCATAATTCTTGTCATCCTCTCCTGAAAGGACATCCTTGACCGGTATGATAATCTCAGCATCGCCCCACTCCCCTACTTTCACCTTCCCAATGCTGGTGCCTCCTTTGAAGTCCAAACCCTTTATCTCACGCTGCGCTAATTCTACGAGTCTAAGAAGAAGGCGCTCGGAATAAATACCGAAATCATGGCGGACTGTCGAGAACACATATGACTCGACCACTTCCTTGGATATCTTCTCCTCCACCTGAGGAGTCATGCTGATCTCTGCTGGCATAATTTTGCGATAAAAAGAATACCTTGTTTTTTATTCTACGAGCAAAGATAAACAAAACTCGCAAATATTATTAATTTT
>DCGV01000052.1:0-1975 GCA_002314725.1 Bacteroidales bacterium UBA1769 | reverse complement strand
TTCTAAAACTCGCAATAAAGTCAGGATTCTTCCAAAACTCCTAATAAATCGAGAGAAAGAGTACTGCAAAACTCGCAAAAGCGTATTCTTAACCTCGCGAAATTCTTTAAACACTAGTCCGTAAGCGGCTGATTAAGAGCAAGGTGTAATTCATCACCTAAAAAACCTTAAGATATTAATACGTTCTATCTATAACTAATACACAATAAGAAGACAGGAAAATTGAAATCGAAAATCAATATCCGATAATCAGTTACATAAGGTCATTTGAATTTTTCATTTCTATAAAATCAAAAATCAGGCAAAATCTCTATCAGAGACAGCTCATTCAATGGTTTAGTATTCTAAAACTCGCAGAATTAACTAGAGTACTCTGTATCTCGCACAAAAGGTGGTAAATCGGTAGTCCAAAACTCGCAAAACCGTATTATTTTACTCGCGTAATTCATTAGACTAAGCCTGCTAATCTCCATGAAATGAGCAATTTATAAAAGAGAAAGTTTTCCTGTTAAGATATTAATAAGTTCTATCTATAATTAATACACAATAAGAAGACAGGAAAAATAGACCCAGTAATATCGTCAATATTAATTCCTTTACTCTTTCCTTCGTTGAGCCAATGACTATACCATAAATTCAATCATTCTTATAATACTCTCTTTTACAATCCCCTACCCTCCTGTTATACCTTATAATATATCACATTATAACTCGAGGTTCGGTATTTCACCTGAGTCCCAATTAATAGGCCAATATAAATGCAACATCTTTTCAAACTTCAGTGATCAGCAGCGACGCTTCGTTTGTCACCATTAACGTAAAAGTATATCCATCAAATACATTCCTATTTTAGCGAATATTTTAATACTCTTTCATTATTCTTTTACCAAGCTGTAGTATTCTAAAACTCGCTTTTATTTTACAAATAGTATTCTGTTTCTCGCAAAATGAACACACCCTAATAATGTAAACCACTATGTTATAGATAGTTATAAATCAACCTTCACTGTTTCTTATATTATATATAATAAGTATTCCATTACTCGCTAAATAATTAGTTATCTAAATATCTAACTTTCTAATTACTTATTTTGCTAATTAATTAGATAATTAGTAACTTTGCTCCAACAACAAATAAACGCATCTATGGGTTATACAGTATGTTTTGCCAATAATAAGGGTGGTGTCGGAAAGACCACCACAGCTGTGTCTGTCGGTCAGGCATGGGCAAAAATGGGAAAGAAAGTCCTCTTCGTTGATCTCGATTCACAGGCGAACCTCACATCAATGCTCAGTACTTTGGAACCTGATCAGCACGAGTTCACAATTCGTGATGCTTTCCTGGATAAAGACAATTTTCACATAGAGAACATCGAACAGAACATTGATTTAGTTCCGTCAGAGCTTTCACTCTCTAATTTTGACCGCGATACCGCTGCTGTCACAGGAAGAGAATATCTTCTGGCTGACCTTCTACGAGGAGTTAAAGACAAGTATGATTTCATTATTATCGATTGCCCCCCGGCTCTAGGACTGATCACCTACAATGCTCTTATAGCTTCCGATCATCTTGTGATGGTATCGACGGCCGACGGTCTGAGTTACTCTGGAATGGTTATGATTGCCAATCTTTATTCTGACGTCCGGTCAAATGCCCGACTCAACAAAGATATTAAGCTCACAGGTGTTGTGATTACCAGATATGAGAAGAACCGCCTTTCTGATATGTATATCCAGAAAGTTAAGGATGAGTTAGGTCAGGCCTTTATCGAACCTATAGTTCCAAAGGCAACGAAAATTACCCAGGCCGGTTCATTCCACCAGAACATCTATGATTACGATCCCGAGGGAAAAGCGACCAAAGCTTATTTTGAAATTGCCCAGAAACTCGCATTGAGGATACTCCCGGACGAATAATCTATTAATGAACTAAATACTTAGTTATCTAATTATTTAGTTAACTAATTACTTAAGT
>DCGV01000013.1 GCA_002314725.1 Bacteroidales bacterium UBA1769 | reverse complement strand
TCCAAATCTACACAACTTTCTCATAGTCAATACCTCCATCTACTTACTTCCAGAGGCTCAGTACTTCCATCCAAATCATCTGAAGGTGGATCCAGGCTGGTCTCCAAGATTTGGCCATAATGGAGTCTAATAATCTCAACCGCAGGAGCAACATACACATCCTTGCCTGTGGCTTCTTTCGTGGTCATTGGTTTGGACATAGTGTTAAATTTTAGTGGTAATATTAATGCCCTAAAGTATGCAATTATTTGAACATTCGCAATATAGAAAGCAAAAAAGTGACAGATCTCCTTAAGGATTGTCTATCACTTCGACATTAATACAGGAATAAACCACGAATACACGGGGCTGAGGTGTGTGTTATACTTTTCGATATTCTCAGATTATCCTATATTCTATATTTACTCTTTATCAATTCACATATATCCTCTACCTGCTCAATAGACAGATCAAAGAACATAGGAAGACGCACCAAACAATCGGTATAACGGTCGCACTCCGGAAGTTCACGGCCATCGTGCCTATCTTTGTAGTATAAGCTTTTGTGAAGAGCTAAATAGTGAAACACAGACAACACTCCATTCTCTTTCAAGAATTTAATAAATGCTGTGCGTTTTTCGATATCGGGAAAGACCAGATAGAACATGTGCGCATTATTGGTTGCATAATCAGGTACATCCGGTAGAGAAAAGGCCCCTTTTTCAGCTAGAATTTTCAAATTAGTGTGATACACATCCCATAGCTGCTTACGTTTGTTTTGAATCTCATCAAGGTTTTCCAATTGAGCCCAAAGAAAAGCTGCATTAATCTCAGCAGGTAGAAAACTAGAGCCCATATCTACCCAACCGTACTTATTTACCTCACCACGGAAGAACTCGGCACGGTTTGTACCTTTCTCCCATATAATTTCTGCACGTCTTATAAAACGCTCGTCATTCACGACAAGTAAGCCACCCTCACCTCCGGCAGTCACGTTCTTAGTCTCGTGGAAGGAAAAAGCAGCCAAATGCCCAATGCCCCCAAGAGCCTTTCTCTCGCCAGTTTTGGGCGAGATATAGTAACCATCAATAGCCTGCGCAGCATCCTCTACTACGAGCAGGTTATACTTCTCCGCAATAGCCATGATGGCATCCATATCACATGCTACACCCGCATAATGAACTGGAACGATAACCTTGGTACGAGGAGTGATAAGGGACTCTAAAACTTCGGCATCCAAGTTTGGATTGCGTGTCATTGAATCCCCAAACACTACTTTAGCTCCTTCTCTCAAGAATGCCAATGCGGTCGAAACGAAAGTATAACTCGGAACTATCACCTCATCTCCGGGATTCAAACTACAAAGCATAGCACACATCTCCAACGCATCCGTACCTGATGTTGTCAGCACGGCTTTGCGAAACCCATATCGATCCTCAAAGAAGTTTTGACAGAGTTTGGTGTACTTGCCATTACCAGAAAGTTTGCCGTCATAAACAGCCTGGTACATATAGTGCGCCTCTTTTCCTGTCAGATGTGGTTTGTTAAACGGAATATTCATACATGTATCGGTTCAAAGAAATACAAATAAAATGAAAGTTATCTGATCAAGATGCTCTGAAATTCACTTTTCGTGTCGCCCACAAGTTTTTCCCCAGCATTAATAATCTGTTCGTTGATTCCCGGAAAAAGTATTTCGTTTTGTTTTGAAACCATATACACCCCGGGGGTAATGGAATTGGGATTAAACTCTGAAATAACATTCAATTTAAAATCTTCATTTCCAACCTGCCATCCTAATTGAGTTTGCAAAGACTCGCGAAGCCAAGCGCAAATTTCCATATCGAAGCTCCACTCACGTCCATCTGATGGTTCGTACCAATAGAATGTTTGACCATTCTTATACAGATTCTCATAAGTTTCCATTTGTTCTGTGGTATCCTTTCTGCTACATTGGTTTTCATAAACAAATTTCGGTAATGTTCTGCACATAAATAAGGCCAGTGAAAGGAAGACAACTACTGCAATTTTGCGATTAATACCACTCAAAATGAAATGAACTAATGCAGGTAGCATAAGGATCGAAGCCATGGAATAATACATCACCCAATTTAACTTGAGGATTGCACAACCACAAAAAAAACCAAATGCAGAAAGAATCATAGTGTCCCAAAATTCACAAGTATTGTCCTTGATTAAGATACAATATAATCGCCAAACAAGCACCAATAGACCAAGCCAAAGTACTTTCTGGGCTATAAGCATCTTGATGGCATTTCCGACAAACGTTACCTCTGATCCATGTGAGCCATCATACGCATGTTCAATATGAATGAAACAGGTGAAGAAGTATATCAAAAGGAACACAATGGCAGATGCCCCTATTGAGAAAAGGTATGCTTTTTCAAGCCTCGTAGAAGATTTCCAAGTAAGCCAAAGGCCAATTACACTATAACATAAAGGCAAAACGAAGTTCGCTTCAAGGCAATATGTAAGATAATTGAGTGCAATAAGACCAATGACCAATGCTATTTTTGACTGGTTTGCATGAACATAAAAAGAGCACACTGACCAAGTCATAAGAAGAGTGTAGTCAATCCAAATGGTCGAAAATCCATCCAAAAACGAGATATAACCTCTTTGAATACAAATTGCAATCGCAGAAAAAGATACGACATACTTCCACACGTTTCCTTGCAGGTTAACCGCCTTATTTACTACCCATATAGAACACGTGGCAAATATTAAAAAGAAAATCGTATGTAGAATAAAATGAGCATTTACAGATGTGAGGCCTAAAATATACAAAATGTTGTACGCAAAGTAAGCTAGAGGGTAGAATCGGCCAGATTCAGGAGAAACGGTATCGGTTGGATTGAAGAAATGTCCCCATCCGGTGTGGCGAATAACAATAGCATCATCACCTACAAGCCATTGCGCATTGTAAGAAATAAAAAAGGCCAAGACCCCAACGAAAATTGCGAGACACGCAAAATAAATAGTTCTGTAAAACTTCTCGCTCAAACCTTTCTGTAATAAAGAATTAAACAAAGAAAACAATAATGCCCATAATAATCAAACAAACAGCACCCACCCTCTTCCTTGTCAGTTTTTCCTTAAAAAATAAGAACGACAACACGGGAACAAACAGATAGCTCATTGATTCAATGATACTCACTTCTTTAGCCATCACACCTCTGCTCATCGCAAAGATATTGACCAACAAGCTCACTAGCAGAATACCATACCCACCAATAACCCATACATTCAAGTATTGGCGGATAAAAGACTTATATTTAATCGATGCACCTTTCTTAAGTAGCATCTGAGCGCAAGCAGCAACAAAAACCGATACTATGACTATCAACTTTAGCATCATCCTCAATCCGCCTTGGCATATATCGTAATACCAGCTACAATAATGGCAGCTCCCAATAAGTTGGTCCAAGTAATAGTCTCATCAAAAAGGATAAAAGCCAAAAACATCACAAAGATCAAGCTAGTGCCCTTGAACATAAACGCAGTCGATAGGTCAACTCGTTTTAGTACCTGTTGCCATAATATGGCATATAATCCCAACACTACAATTGCTCCGCATAATCCACATAGATACTTTAGCGACATCAACTCATGTTGCGATGCGTACTTAGTAAAGATTGTAACACATGCATAAAGCAGATTGATGCCGACTAATGTGCAATATATTATTCCGTTTTTCAAAACCACCAATGATAAATATCAATCACACTCTCTATATGGAATCCGTTCTTCTCATACAAATGACATGCATTTCTGTTGGCCATTTGTGTAGGCACTTCAATCGCCTTTATGTCTCCTAGGCGAAATAAATATCCATCTAAAGTTCTTAACATCTTGGATCCGATTCCTGTATGCTGACAAGCAGGATCAACAGAAACCAATCCAATATGAGCAATACCATCCAAATTGAAGTCAACAGTAACCATACCCTTTGTTTTTCCAGACTGGTTATATACGAATATCTGTTTATTTGAGCCATCCTTTGAACAAGCATTTTCAATCCATCGATTATACATCTTTTCAAAGCTGCCTTTCTTAAATCCTTTATCCAACTTGAATCGAGAGAAACCGCCACTCACCTGAGCAAGGTGATATAAATCATTTGATGGAACAAGACCGTGATACATTGTCACATCCGCACACATAATTTTGCACTCGCAGGACTTCCGATATGTTACTTTTGTGTCTACTAGTTTTGCACCTTCCGTATCAAAACCCACATGGCCTGAATCAAATACATACAACATATCGTATTCTTTTGCCAACTCACTCTTCATTGCTGCCAAATCTATAGCTTCTTCATTGTTTTGCAGATTTGCTCGACCAATTCGCAGTCCAAAGAAATCACTATCCCAAACCAACTTTTGAATAATCATTCCTCGCAATTCAGTTTGTTATTAACAATATAGGTTGGACGATTCTTAACGGCATCAAACGTCTTTCCAATATAAAGCCCAACAAGACCAATCAAAGATATTATCACACCAGATAATAGCCAAAGAGAAATAATCAGACTTGCAAAACCCATAACTTCAATAAGACCAACAGCATATCGGATCAAATATATAATCGCAATCAAAAATGAAGCTACAGTTATCCATAAACCAGCATGAACCATCAGGCGCATAGGCTTATCAGAGAAAGAAAGAATCGTATCGAGTGCTAGTTTGAATAGTCTAGCTAAGCTATACGAGGACTTACCTTCTGCACGGGCATCGTGCTGAATGGGCAGATATGCCTTTCGGAACCCAACCCACTGAACTTGTGCCGGGAAATAGCGCATCTTATCACCCATTGCAAGAACTGCATCAATTACCTTTTTGTTGTATATTCCAAAGTTTGCAACACTGGAGTCCTGCGGAGTTTCGGTAAGGTAGGCTAAGAGCGCATAGAAGGACTTGGAGCCAAACGTTTTAATCCAAGAGTGCTCACGATGAATGCGCTGAGCAAGGACAGTATCATATCCCTCCTGAGCTTTCTTATATAGGTTAGGAATTTCTTCGGGACGATCCTGAAGATCACAGTCCAACACTACTATCCATTCCCCCTTGGCAAAAGAGAGTCCGGCCGTAATAGCAGAGTGCTGCCCGAAATTGCGACTTAGATTCACCCCCTTCACTCTCTTGTCTTTTATGCATTCCTTTTCTATTTCAGCCCAGGTATTGTCAGGTGAAGCATCATTGACTAAAATAATCTCGAAATTATTGGTAATGATTGAGACAGACAACACTACTCTTTCAACGAGTTGTGCGACCATTGTTTCCCCTCGGTATTCAGGAGAAATGATAGAAATATGTGGGTTATCAGCCATAATGACGTGTCAATGATCAAGGTCTTACGGAACATCCGGTAACAAAAATAATCAGCTATTCAAATACTCCACTATCCTTTCACAAGCCAGTCCATCCCCATAAGGATTGACTGCTTCAAACATAGAAGCGTAGTAAGAAGAATCATCCAGCAACATTGACACTTCTAAGACAATCAGGTCGTGATTTGTACCGACAAGCTTTACGGTTCCAGCCTCTAGAGCCTCCGGTCTCTCTGTTGTATCCCTCATAACCAGCACGGGCTTGCCGAGGCCCGGAGCCTCTTCCTGAATACCGCCGGAGTCAGTGAGGACAATAAAGGACTTTTCCATAAGGAAGACAAACTCAAGGTATTGAAGAGGTTCGATGAAGAAGAAATTATGTGCTTCTCCCCAACCTTCCCCTTTTGGAAGAGTATCCAAGCCCGAGAAAACCTGATGGATAGGCTTCCTGACATTAGGGTTGAGATGCATCGGATATACAAAGTCCACATCTTGATACTTCTCCGACAAATCCCTCATAGCCGTCAGCATATTAATGAATCCTTCTCCAAAGTTTTCCCTACGATGGCCAGTAATAAGCA
>DCGV01000066.1:11726-17695 GCA_002314725.1 Bacteroidales bacterium UBA1769 | reverse complement strand
ATGGCAGAAGATTCGAAAATATTGGGGGAGATTTTGACAGACAGGGTGTCAAAAATGAAGGAAACCATGACAAATAATGACATCGATGACTCTATCTATAAGAATATTTTACTAAATTTGAGAGTTATAAGCAAGATTCCTAATCTAATGAGCCAATATAGGCAACAAAAATTTGATGAAAGCAAAGAAACTTATTGAAGTTGCGATGCCGATTAAAGAGATTTCGGCAGAGAGTAAACGTGATAAATCATTAAGACATGGACATATTTCCACTCTTCAGTATTGGCTGGCTCGTAGGCCATTACCAGTATGTCGTGCTGTTGTATTTGCTAGTCTTGTTCCAGATCCTCTTGATGATAACTGTCCCATTGCATTCAAAGAAGCCGTGTTTGATTTACTTCAGAAAGAGGGCATTGATAAGATTACTTATTCTCCATACCCAGATATCCCATATACAGCGATATATGATCCAATGGAGGAAAATCTTCGGAATCGTTTATTGATGTTTATTGGGAAGTTTTCTTCCAAATGCCAAAATAATATGTTGGCCGGAAAAACAACCTCGCCAAATGATCAATTAATTGACGGCTGTCTTATCAAGTGGGAAAGCAAGAATGATGAAAGAGTTCTTGAAAAAGCGCGAAAGTTAATTTGGGTGGCATATAATGCTGAGAAATATCCTGAAAAAAACTATGAGCAACTATCATCGGCATTTGATTCTGCATACAAAGCGATAAAAGATGCAGAGGAGGCATTATATTCAACCAAAGATAGGCACCAGAGAACAGCTGAAGTAATTTCTCTTGAAGATGCACTAAGAAACGCAATAGAGACATTCCAAAGTAATATGCCATCGGTATTTGATCCATTTGCAGGTGGTGGTGCAATACCTCTAGAAGCAGCTCGTCTTGGTTGCCGCAGCTTTGGCAATGATATTAATCCTGTAGCACACATTATTGAAAAGGGATCCGTTGAATATCCCCAGCGGTATGGAAAGCCAATTTGTTATTCAAGTCAGGAGTTTGATGAAAAATATGGCAAACTTGGAAGAGATTTGTTAAATGAACGAGATCTATGCCAACTTAATTCTGAAATAGTGTTGATTCCAAACAGATTGAGTTTTGACGTGGAGTATTATTCGCGTATTTTATTACAAAAATCAGAAGCTCTTGTTTCCAAGTATTATCCCCAAAATGCGCAAGGTGAGAAGCCTGTTGGTTACTATTGGGTACGAACTGCCAATTGTTTAAATCCTTCATGTGGTCATTCTATTCCACTTCTAAAATCTTTCATATTAAGTGCAAAAAGCAATAATGAGCATTCGTTCTACCCAGAATATCAGAATGGAGAATTGATATTTCCTATTAAGAAAGGGAAAAACTCCAGCCAAGCATATTATTCACGAGCAACAGTAAGATGTCCTTATTGTGGATCTGTTATTGATCCTGATTCATTAAAAGAGCAGAGTGTAAAAAGCGGATTAAACCACAAACTCATGGCTCTGATTTATGAGGATAGTAACGGGAAAAGATATGAGATGCCCGACAAAGTAAATGAAAGTATCATTTCTACGATTCCAGAACCAGTTAACAAACCAAATGAAAAAATGCATCCAAATTCTGGAGGAGGCGACACATTTGGTTGGGGAATAGATCATTACGCACAATTATTTTCAAAAAGACAGCTAAATTCTATTAACGCCATCATAGATGTCTTTAATGAACTCAAACAAGATCTTCTTAAAGATGAATATGGGAAGTCTATCATAGTGTATTTATCTCTATTAGTCAATAGAATTACACCGAGGAGCAATATGTTCGTATTGTTTAATACAAATGGTGAAAACCTTGAACATATTTACAGGAACCAAGCAATTCCCATGGTTTTCGACTATCCTGAGAGTGGAATATTCTGCAGTAGCATAGGCGGAGCTTATAATCAAATAGAATGGATAACCAAATATATTGAGTCGGAGTCTCGAAATCCATATTTCGCGACATGTTGTAAAAGTGCTAGCGGCGATAAGATGCAGTTTGGCACTAAAACTATCGATTCCGTCGTTACCGACCCTCCATACTATGATGCCATGGCGTATGCGGATTTCTCTGACTTCTACTACTTGTGGTTTAAAAGAATGTTAGTCGACGTCCTTCCTGACATTGTAAATACACCTCAAACTCCAAAAACTGACGAATGTACCGCATTAAAGCATTACCATGGAGATGATATGGAAAATGCCAAAAGACATTTTGAAAACATGCTTCTCCAAATATTCAAATCAATAGAATACCAAACAAAAGATATTGTTAGTATTATGTTTGCACATCAAAGTACCGATGCATGGACTACGCTATGTAACTCAATCATCGGTGCAAATATGAATATTAATGGCAGTTGGGCTATTGATTCGGAAAGGTCAAATGCGGGATTAAAAACAGATAAGGCATTCCTTGAATCATCTGTTACGGTTGCTTGTAGACCATCAGAACGAAAAGGATATGCTAACTTTAAAAAAATCAAGGAAGCCATTAGAGAAACTGTATCAAAAGAAGTTAGAACATTATACAATCTAGGATTTAGAGGAGCAGATCTGTTAACAGCTTGTTTTGGAAAAGCTGTAAGCGAGTTTGGAAACTACGAAACTGTAGAGAAGTCTGATGGAAGTGAAGTTTCTGTATCCGAATTACTTGATTTAGCTCGCACATCGGCATTTACTGCATTGTTGCGAGATTTTACAGGTGATGACTATACAAAATTTTATATTGGATGGCTTCAAATGAATGGAATGGGAGATACAGACTTTGATGATGCAACTAAATTTACACGCGTTGGCATGAATGTGAATGTTGCAGATATTCAACGAGTGTCACTATTGATAAAGTCAGATGGGTCAACTAAACAGCATCTTGCCTCATATAATGAAAGAGGATTTCTGTGCCTACGTAATATGTCTGATGATAAGCCTTTGATTGATAAAGTACATCTCGCAATGAAACTGTGGGAATCTGGACAACGTAACTACCTTCTCCCCTATATTGCCCAGTACGGGAACGACATAAACAACGAATTTTGGAGAGTGCTTGTTGTTCTCAAGGAACTTCTGCCAATTACAACAGATGACTACACACAGGTTTTGGGTCTACTTCAAAACGCGGAATCTCTCATTAGAGATAGCAAAGACATACACGTCACAACCGATAATGGTCCTACCCTTTTTGACGGCTTAGAATAAAATAACAATCACAATATGAACGAGAATCTATATAAGGCATGCGGCTTCTTCATCGAAGCAATGCGTCTATTTGAAGTTAGCTTCATCCAATCTGTTTGCGGGAGCAAAAAATGGGATGATGAGTTTTACGACAGACTCAAAGGAGCCCAACAAGTCGCATGGAGAAATAGAGAACAAATGCTGGATTCCGGCACTAATAGGATGGTGCTCATTGATTTTGATAATCTCAAGGCATTTGCGCTTGGGTTTAAAAAAGAACTCGTAGATGAAGGAATTCTAAATTCTTCAGATGCAAGCAGTATGGCTACCTGGGTAGAGGAACTACATCAAACCAGAAATCGTCTTTCTCATCATAATCCTATCGATGAAGAAGAAGTAGCGAATGCATTCTATCGCATGAAGAAGATTGCTGAACTCTTAAAGATGACAGAGCTCGTAAGTGAACTGGATAAGATAAAAGACGCAAAAGCTGCACCAGTAGTTAACCCTGCACCGGCAGCTGCAGCTCCTGCGCCAATAACTCCACCGACAGTAGATATTGATTCAGTATCGGACGAGGCACCGATTCCAGCGTGGTTCAACACTGTTGTTCCTCACTATGATATCCGTAACGGCTCGTTGGACGAGTCGGTGTTTGCAGCTAACCTGAATGAAGTGGCACTCGGTACAGGACCAGAAGTATATGTAAACCCGACATTGTTCTTTGAGAAAACCTATGTGACAGTAGGCCTCAGAGACATTGCTAATCGTGTGATTACCGCACTTAACGGAGAAGACACAGAAAATAGGGTGATTTCACTTCAAACCGGATTCGGTGGAGGTAAAACACACTCTCTGATTTCCCTTTATCATATTGCAAAGGCCGGAAAGGATATGATGTCAAGCTCATATGCATCACATATCCTAAACCACGGGGTTTATCCGAAATATGACAACGCAAGGGTAGCTGTATTTACAAATAATACAACGGACGTAGCTCAGGGACATGTTCTTTCGGATGGAACACGAATTTCAACACTTTGGGGAGAACTTGCATTCCAGCTATGTGGCATAGATGGTTACAACTTACTGAAAGATAATGACGAGAAGAAGATTGCCCCTACAGCAGACATGTTTAAAAAACTGCTGAAGGAATGCTCTCCCGCATTGTTACTTATCGATGAGCTTGCTGACTATTGTACAAAGGCCGCAGCAGAAAAAGTTGGCGCATCAACCCTGTCTGACCAGACCATCGCTTTTATGCAGGCCCTGACAGAGGCTGTATCATCCGTTCCAAAGGTTGTTTTGATTACTACGCTTCCTTCTAGCGATACGGAGGTTGCCGGGAGTGCAGTTGGGACAAAAATTCTCAGTGCACTAGAAGCTAGAGTTGTTCGTGTTGGAACAAGTATTAAACCTGTAGGGGACGATGAAATATTTGAGGTGATTCGTAGAAGGCTATTTGAGTCAATTGGTGATCCAACTACAATTGAGACTGTAGTTCAGCGCTATCGAAAATATTATAATAAAAGGGGTAGCGAGCTTCCTCAGTACGTTAATAATGGGACATATCCTGATTTGATAAGAAAATCATATCCCTTCCATCCGGAAGTAATCAATATGTTTCATCATAGATGGGCTCAGGATTCAAGATTCCAGCGCACTAGAGGTGTCCTTCGACTTCTCGCATCAATTGTGAAAGACCTTTGGGATAATCGTTCAACCCTTTCTGGTTCCAATGGACTTATCCATACAAGCGACATCAATCTCGGACATCTCCAGACACTGTCTTCCAGCATTACCAGCTTGAAAGGCGCTCATTGGGACACCGTCATAAGCGCTGATGTTACAGGCACAAGCAGCAACAGTTATCGTGTAGATAATGCAGATGTCTCTTCAGATTTATATAAGCATAAGATTACTCAAGGAGTTGCAACCACTGTTCTTCTCGCTTCTATTGGTGGTATGAGAAACGGAGGACTTACTATGAAAGAGCTAAAACTTTGTTTGCTCCGACCTGCATCCTTCAATCACAGTTATGTAGACAATGCAGTAGGTAAGTTGGAGCAAGTAGCTCATTACCTTTATTCTTCAAGTATTCAAGAGAAAAAACTTTGGTTCGAAGCAAGACCTAACGTAAACATCCTTCTCAATCAGGCGAAGGCAGACGTAAGAAAACCTGCAATCGATGCAGAGATAAACAACCGTCTTACCTCAGCAGCGTCTCATCTTAGCAACTTCTCTAAGATTTTAATTAACCCGACGCCTGAACTACAGGAAATAAAGGGGCTTACATTGGCAATTCTCAGTACGGATTATGCAACAACTGCTACTCTAAGCAATGGCGCTCTCAATAGGATCAAATCCATATCTACACTTAAGGGTACCAGCCCTCGTGTTTATCGAAATACTCTCGTTTATCTTCTTTGTACAGATCATGGTCTCACTATCCTTACAGATAAGGTAAAGGATTATCTTGCATGCAAAACGATTCTCGAGAGTTCAGGAACGAGCCTTGATCCTGACCAGAGAACCGATTTGCAGACACGATCAACCGCCAATAGCAAAGAGATAGAAACAGCACTTGTGAATGCATATACTTGCGCCGTCAAATATTCCGCACACGATGGGGCAACAGTTTGCAATATTCATCCATCTGCCACCAACTTCTGCTCTTATGTTGCCGAGGATGTTTTTAACGCTCTGGTCGATGAAGAATGGATTCTCAAGGTGATTGGACGTGGGCCTCTCTCCGAGG
>DCGV01000066.1:0-11704 GCA_002314725.1 Bacteroidales bacterium UBA1769 | reverse complement strand
TCCTACAGCAGACAAGCCGGTGAAAGTGAAAGATATTTATGAAGCTTTCCTCCGTTATGATGATAAGCCGAAGATTACAGGGCCGCATGCCGTCGAAGATTGTGTTGCCAAATACTGTAAAGAAGGTAGCTTCAATATTGCATACGGACAGCCTGGCTCATTTACTGATATAAAGGTAAAGGAACATGTGTTTGTACATGCAGATGAAGATGACGTGTGGATTGTAGATAAGAACACAGTAATGCCAGAGCCGGAACAGCCCAAAGGCCCGGCAAATACTCCTCCTACTGTACCTGGGCCTACTAATCCTCCTGCTAGTACACAGCCTAATGTAAAAACATTTAAACGAATAACAGTATCCGGTTCCGTTTCGGTTGATCAATGGAACGATTTATACAGCAGTTTTGTTCAAACGCTTCGAGACAATGGAATACGTATCGAAGTCAAGTTTACAGCTTCATCAAATAACGCTATTACTCTTTCAGAAAACTCGCCGGTTTATAAGTCTGTCAAAGAATCCGCGTCACAGCTTGGCTTGAATCTTACGGAAGAAGAATAAAAAGATTAAACTTGAATGAGTTATTTTAACGATCTCCTTAAAACAAGAAATCTAACCCATTGCCCATTACCTCTTTGGAGACTAAAGGTGACGGATAGAGAGTATGAAGACTTAAAATGTCTTCTTCAGCAGCATGCTCGTATGTATAGGTCCTTTCTAGGCGTACAGAAAGAAGCGGCACTGTTCTTTGCTGAATATTGGAGACGTGAATACGATGAGGGGGTACATAGTAAGGAGATGGTGTTCTCTGCCATTTCCAATAATAGCGACAGTCGTGTGATAAATGCCTTCTACGATGCCGCCAAGACAGGCGCTAATATCCTTGGTATTGAAAAGTACACAGGAGGCAGAGAACAGAATCTTAACTCTATGCTTTATCAAGGCGGCCTGCCTATGAAATTAGTGACCACGACGGATATCAACTCTGTTTGGGGTCGTTTTGTAAAAGGCCTTGTGTTCCGAAATATTAACTTTGACGAACTGGACCTTGGTAAGGTCGCAACGACAAATAAAGGATTAAGGCAATATTGTGCTCAGTTGTGCGATGCTGTTGACAGCAAGGATTTTACTAGAATGCCATGCTGGTGTGAAACTGAACAGAATCCTTGGTATCAGTTTCTTCTGAACAAATTCACATCCATCAGACGTACTCATAGGCTTCAAAATCCATTTACGCTTGATTGGGAGTTTACATTCGATAAAGTTGATGGACTAATTCATATAAAATACGATTTCAAAGGACTCCAAAGATTGCCTAAGGTTTTCTGTGAGGAGAATCGTCTTCATGTTGAAAAATTCCTTACATTGAATATTACAAGGAATGGACAGAGCGTGGATTCGTTTGACTACCTTGATGGTTTCTGCCGTCATGAGGTTCGCAGTAAGCACCCGTACAACAATGGGGATATCATCGCAGCTTATCTTCAAGGAATTGACGCCCCTCTGAGAAAGGAATCTCTTGATCTTGCCACACCTCATGTCTTGACGTCTGGTGATAAGGGAAGATATAAACCATGTACCAGAATAGGTCGTGAAGAATCGGTAATTCTTGTCCCTGATGGTTGGGAATTGATTTCATCTGATGAAGGCCTTCAGATATCTGATATGCGATGGGTTGACATGCCGTTCAGGTGCATTTGGCTTCCGGAAAACTTTGGCTCTGAAATCATTCTGACCAGTGATGATGGAAGAATTACTTTCGGTTCTGACACAAATTTCTCATGGACAGAAGTATCATCACTACCGCTTGCATATCCAAACGTAATCGAACCTTTGTATAATGCATCCAGACTATCCTGCTACTTGTGTTCAGAAGTTGATGATGTTACTGTGAGAAAGATGTCTCATGGCATTGAATTCAGAAATAAATGGAGCGATGAATGGAGTTGTTCTCCTTCCTTTGGCGAGATTTTCGTCAGAGCCAAATCTGGAGATGATGATTACGTCGCACATGACAGAATCATTAACATAGGTGACTCGCTTACTGTTACTACGATAGAAACTGAGAGAACGCGGTGCAGGATTAAAATTGATTGGCCTTATGGGTATGTCAAAGGTCCAGAAGGAGCTTCTGTCGATGATTGCATTTGGACGATTGAGCGTGATATTGATACTGGCGTTGATAGAAATCATATTGAATTTACCTTTACGCCTTTTCATAATGAGAGAAGTACTTTTTCTCTTCATATTAGAGCACCGTTCAAGGATTTCTCAATCTCTGATCCTGAAGGAAACAAGTTGACCAGCGGATGTATAATTCCATATTCCGATGTGGACAAGTACAATTATTACGCAGTTGGGATGGATGTCAAGAAACTTACGATTGGCGATACAGAATGCCGTCTAAAGTGGATTGAAGACCAGTTATATATTGTCTTTGATGATAGGGATAGTATTCCCATTCCATATGAAGGCAGCCTCATAAGAATACTTGGAAGTCGCGAAGAACTTAGGTCTAAACTTGAAAGGACATCAAATGATATGTTGCACGCGTCAATTCCTGTAATCTTTGAATTGTCAAATGGTAATGTGTATAATTTTTCAATCAAAGAGGCTCCATATCAAGTCAAACAGGTTGGCGATGCTATTTATGTATTTGAGAAAGAATGGCCACCTATCAAGTATAATCATGCTTTAAAACTTCTGAAGATTGAAGACCCAGCTGTAAATCCAGTAACAATTAAATCCAACGAAGATGGATACTTTATGTTGCCGGATGAAGTTAAGGACTGGGGTAATATTCTTGTGATTGGGCGTAATCGTGGACGGATATGTCCTACTCTTATCAACACAAATAAAGAACTTTCTCCAGAAGACAGAAGAACAAATAGAACGGAAACAATTGCTCAAATCTATGAGGAATTGGATAGTGCAACGATAGGCAGCCCGGTCTGGAAAAGGATAACTGGATGGTTTGACCGTAGCAATTCTGAGGATATTCCGGCAAGTTCTCTTCTTGATCTTGCCTGTCTGAAAGACAAACCAGAATATCTTCTCAAATTTGCACTGGTAATATTTGCGGAGACATCAGAAGAAGAGAGAGATGACCTTGATGACAGACTTTTGGAAATGGCCAAGGACTTAGCGTTCCAATGGTATTGGTTGCTTCCTATGATAAATAATGGTCTCTTTGCGATGATTCAGTCGTTTGTGCCTGAGGATAGCTGGAAATCAGATGTCATCACAAAAATGTTTGTGAGCAGAATTTCCCAGAAATATCCGGATGACTTGATGTTGCATCTTTCAAATATGGCTCTTGGTAACGAGGCATTTATTAGCACATTGCTTAACGATTGTCTTGTTCCACTTATGGATGAGTTTCATGCGTGGCTTGTATGCCTATGTGAAAAATCAATGAAAAGGCCTTTCGTTAATTCAACTATTGATACAAACTCAGAAGCAATTATCTCGGATATCGTCAATAGAAGGAAACTAATGGAAATCTATGATATTGAAAATGAGGAATCTATGATTTCTACAAATCAAGAGCTTGACGAATATACTCAATCTTTCTTTTCCGGTTATCCTATAACAGGCAATAAGTCAGCAAACGATATCTGGTTGATGCAGAGGGTAAAATGTGTCGCAGATCAAATTCGCGGGAATGTTAACCTATTCAATCAGTCGGGTTCTATACGTAGAAGTATAATATTCTGTTATAGATCAACAACGCAACAGTTCCTTTTGGAATTAAACAATGAATTAGCTAAACAGTAGAATTATGAAATTCGAAAACATATTTAAGGAAACTGAAGAAAATCTTAGGCTTGCACTTCTTTCAATGTGGACGCCAGGCAGTCATCCTATGCGCCCAGCGATAGAGAAATTGTTCAAAGAAGAGCCTCTTCTTGCAGAGCCAGTATTTCAGAGTATGTTTGGGTGGAAGGCCACAACTGATCCGAACTGGAAAAATTATCTTAATGCCGACGTGATTTCAAAGCTTGAGATAGGACAGAAATACCCACCATATTCACATCAGAGTGAAAGCTGGAAAAAATTGCAGGAAGGAAAAAGCATTGTAGTAACATCCGGTACTGGTTCTGGTAAAACCGAGTGCTTTATGTACCCTGTTCTTAGCGATTTGTATGAGCAGCCAAAGACCAATGCTATTCAAGCAATATTTCTTTATCCCCTTAATGCCTTGATGGAGGATCAGAAATCCCGCCTTGCAAGTTTCTGTGAAAAGACCAACCTTAAATTTGCCGTGTATAATGGCAATACTCCAGATTTCAAAGAAAGCGGAGCGGATGGAGAACATTCGCAAAACGAGGTAGTAACTCGCGAACTTATTCGCGATAACAAGGGTAATGGAACTCGTCCCCAGATTCTTCTTTCTAATCCGAGCATGCTTGAATATATCCTGGTAAGGAAAAGTGACCAGAAAATGCTTCAAGAGTCCGCAGGTAAATTGCGCTGGATTATCATTGATGAAGCCCACAGTTATTCCGGTTCTTCCGCTGTTGAACTTGCATATCAGATAAAGCGTATTCTTGATGCGTTTGGAGTAAAGGCTAATGAAGTTCGTTTTGCATGTACCAGTGCGACTATCGGAGGCCAGGATGGTACGTCTTCCCTCATCGATTATATTTCAATGGTCACTGGGCAAGACACGGAAAACATTGCAGTGATTGACGGAGAAAGACTTGTTCCCGAAATAAACCGAAACGAACTTGAGAGTGCTCTTGTAGAAAAGCATATTCATATTTCTGCCGATAAACTTATTGCTCTCAGAAAAAAGATTAACACCGTAGCAGGGATGTCGTTAAGACAGATTTGGGACTGGTTTGGACCTCAGGAGTATTACTCTCCTCTTGGAGCCCTTAATCTTATTGACAGACTTTGCGAACTCAAGGCAGGAGGCAATGTCGTTATGTCGCTCAGGGCTCATTTCTTTATGAGAGCTATCAGCGGTCTGTATGCATGTGCCAATGAGAATTGTCACGCTACAAGCGGCACCCCTTACGGACACTTGACCACATATAAGGCTGCTGTCTGTCCGGATTGTGGTAAACCCTTACTGGAATTGGTTCAGTGCAAGCGTTGCAACAGTTTCGTGTTGATGGGAGTGAGTGATGCTCAAACCAATGTTGTTACACCATACGAGGATGGCTTTAACCACGATGATTACTTTGCCATCAATAATGACGATGATATAGATGACTCTACCGAGTCGGAGAGAGCAGACAGACCTGACGTATTTTACTTGCTCCCATATGACAAAGAGAAGAACTATACACACATGGACAGGGCCAATGTATCCACAATGGACCTCGTTCATACAGAAGCATCAACAAAACTTGAACTGATGGTCAACAAGTCTGGCCACTGGATTGAGTATAGGGATGGCCAGAAGACATACTGTCCTACATGCGGTAGATTGGCAAAAGGTAAGAAACTTAATTTCAATCATTTCCGTATACCTATCAACTTCATAAACCAGACAGTTTCCCCTGTTTTTCTAAAGGAATGCGCTCCGAAAAATTATGCTTGGGGCAAGTATATCGCATTCACTGATAGCCGTCAAGGAACTGCAATTTCTGCGAAGACATTTAATATCGAAGTAGAACGCCGAATTGCAAGAAAGAAGGTAATGGAAGATCTTGCAAAGGCTAAGGCAAGTGCATCTAATCCGACACTCACAAGAGAAAGCTTAGTAGCTATGGGCCTTGATGACGTTCAAATCAATGCAATCCTTAGTCAGGTTGCCACACCAGCTGCCACTGGCAAGCGTTTGACACTTGCCGAAACAGCTAATTTAATATGCTATGACAGGCTGTTTGATCACATATCAAGTCCTGATTCGGGAGATAAACAGGCATATAAAGCATCATTGATCCGTTCTTTCATTGGCCGCCGTCAGTTGTACGAGACGGGTGTTGAAAGTATGGGGCTTGTAACCCTTGTATATCCTGCATTGAAGGATATACATATGCCGGAGTCGCTGCATGACTTCTCTGATGACCACGAGTTAGGCCTTTCTGACAAGGATTGGCAGGATTATCTGAAGATTATTATTGACTATCATTTTAGATTAGCCAACCACATTCAACCTCTTATTTCAGGTGAGCGAAAGTATGTTAGAGATTCCAACTTAAGCAAGCCGATTGCCCCTGCCGACGATGAACGTGAAGGCATTTCCAAGTGGGTCAAGGTTAAGAAGGACGAACAAGGAAATGTTTCAGTCAAGCAGCCTCGTGTTATTCTTCTTCTCTGTGCCGCACTCGGCATAGATTCGCAGGAAAAACTTTCATCTCACGCAACGCTCGTTGACAACCTGCTGAGTGAAGCATGGAATACTCTTGTGGAAAAGCATATCCTTGTCAAGGTGACATCAGATAGCCACGAGGGATACAACGACCCAAAATTCTACTCAGACGGTCGTTACCTCGGATGTTATTATGTGGATCTTTCCGGAAAAGATTCCAACAACACGGCATTAATAAAGAAAACAGACAAAGTCTGGGAATGCCCTGTAAGTGGAGCATTATTGGACACAACCATATGTGGATACAGCCCGATTATGACCGGCGAATTGTCCACAGAACTGTTCAAACAGTTCAAATGCTCTGAGCGTCCAATTACCATGCCTTCTAGACCTTCGTCAAATGACGATGTTGCAAAATGGCAAGCAACAGACGATGCAGTACATACATTCCAAGAGAAAGGATTTTGGTCAGACCGTTACAAGTATATATATAGTAGATCAACACCTGACTACCTTGCTGCTGAACACTCTGCCCAACAATCAAAGGAACTATTAAGAAAATACACGGTTGATTTTAAAGCAGATAATCCTATTATCAATGTTCTGCATTGTTCTACTACAATGGAAATGGGTGTGGATATTGGCGACATTGATGTCGTTCTTATGGACACAGTGCCACCGACTGCCGCTAACTATTTGCAGCGTGTAGGACGTGCCGGACGAAATGGACAAACAAAGGCCGTTGCATTTTCGTTGTGCAATAATACGCCTGTCGGTCAGCATGCCTTTGCAAATCCGATGTGGGCTCTTCAAGCGACCAACCATATGGCAAAGGCAAGAGAGAGCTTGACCATCATACAAAGACACATCAACTCTTTCTTCTTCCGTCAATTCATTTGTGACAATGGCTCCGGTATTCAGGCTACCATCACTATAAAGGAATTTATGGAGTCACTATGTGACGCATTTGTGGATTTTCTCGATGATATGAGCACAAATCAAGCTGAAATAAAAAAATTCGCAAAGATTTTTGGTTCCCATATCCCTTTCACTATTGATGTTACTATTCAGGCTATCAGAGAAATCCAGAAAGAATACAATGACGTAATAAAGGAACTCGAAGATGCACTTGAAAAATATCAAGATGAAGAAAAGAGAAAAAAGGCCATCACTATTCAGATTGAAAAGACTCAGAGAGAAGGCTTGCTAAAATACTTATCTGAGAAACAATTCATTCCGAATGCTAGCATGCCGACCGGCGTAGTTTCATTTGATTTTATTGATCGAGAACAGTCCTCTGAACTTGTAAAATGCTATAAGCGTAGTAAGGAGATAACTCTAAAAATTAAGGAATCTTCAATAGACTCCGAGAAAGAGATTCTTCGCAGCGAGCTTAATAAAATTGAAAAGAAGATTAAGGCCATCCAGAGGTCTACCACAGCAAGTCGCGAAGTGTATACTGCGCTGAATGAGTATGCTCCAGAACAGACTGTTGTTGTAAATGAAAAGAATTACGTTTCTGCTGGCATTAAACTGCTTGGCGCATACAATGAAGCCACACAGACAAAAGCAATTTACTTCTGTAAGAATTGTGGACATACCGAATATAAAGTTCTTCAGCAGACAGACTCAAAATGTCCTGTCTGTCAGAGTTCATATAGAAGTATCGTCGATCCTGAAGGCAGAAGTGGTCTCTCATACACATTAGCATATGAGCCTATCGGATTCTGCACCGACCAGAATACTGATAGCTCACGAGAGGAGAGAACAGAGAAAAAATTCTATGATATCAGACCTGTTCTCCTTAGGACAAACTGGGCTCATCCAATGAGACTGAACATGTGTGAGGTTTCCAGTAGCGGAGAGCAAGGCGAAATTCTATTCTATAATGTAGGAAACGGAGCCGGATTTGCATTCTGTAAAAGATGCGGTCGTGCTGCAGTGGAGAAAGATTCCTATTCTACTGATGTGCCTTCTGGCGTTCATATTGGTCATAATAGACTTTGGGGTGACACTTGTGAAGCCGCTGAATCTGATATTGCACGACATGTAGTATTCACGGGACGTCATCAAACCTGCTATTCTGTTCTTAGGTTTAAGAAGAGCAGCAACTCATCCTCTTTTGAATGTGATGAGAGACTTGCATATTCAATGGGAGTTATTCTTCGTCGGGCCTTGGCAGAGTATCTAGGGATTGACGAGGGTGAGATAGGTTTCGGCACCAAGCCGGAGCAAGAAGATACAGCACTGTTTATCTTCGATACGGCTCGTGGCGGTTGTGGCTATTCGCTTCATCTTTCTCGTGAATCAGAGTGTCAGGAAGTTTTCAAGATTGCCAAGAGAATGATTACCAACAGCACCTGTTCTTGTGAGCAGGAAGATGGAGCCTGCGCCAAATGTCTTATAGATAGAGAGAATTATCGAAACTCTCGTCTTCTTTCTAAAGCGCTTGTCATGGAATGGCTACGCAAACAGAACTCATCTAATGTTGTGGTAACAGAGTCAGTACAGAATTTCGGAGTTGATCCCCATCCAGTATTCCAACCATTGAGAACCATTGCAAAATCATTCGTGAATTCCAATGATTGTAAGAAGCTTGTTTTCTGTGTATCTGACATTGCGGACAATAATTCCATAAATGATTGGAGCAGTGTACATACTCAGATTGGACGAATGGTAAAGAAGGCTATAGAGAAAGGCATTAGCATAGAGATTAAGGTGGAATATCATCCGGATGTTCACCCATCTAATGCAGATAAACTCCAATTTATTTCTCTTGCAGACAGATTCCCTGACTGCAAAGTGGACTTCGTTAAGGATTTGGGGACATTCAAAACAGGTTTGATTGCATACCTAGGCGCTAACAGGATTGATAGATATTTTACAGAAGCAGAAAGTGCACTATCCTTTTCTGACGCGTGGGGCACAGACTCAGGAGACCTTTTTTTGGATCATACTGAAACGGTGTTTACTAATCTTCCAGCTCCAATATTGGAAAGTGATGCTTCTGAGATAGTCAGAAGTGGCTCTGCGACGGCCTCATATTTTAGAGTTGCTCATTATTTCTCGGATGTAATTGAACCAGTAACATTGAATCCTGGTGACCAGGCTTTATTAAAGTCGATTCTAAACAATTCGAGGGTAAAAGTAACCTTCAGTGATAAATACGTCAATTCCGCATTATCAAGTCTTTTGCTCGTGTATCTGATTAAGGAGATTAAAGACGCTTACAATCTTGACATTCAAAACGTGACATTACGCCTTGATTCAGGACGACGCTATTGTACAAACGATAGGTTTAATGATTATACTTATATCAACTTCAACTTTGACAACCCTGAAGCTGCCGATGAGTATACGGAAGGACTTTTTGACAAGGTGCTTGGGATAGTACCGGTCAAGTCACATATTGATGCAGGACATCATCGGTGGTTGAGATTTGAAACAGAGGATGGAAAGATTTTGGAGATACGTCCAGATCACGGAATAAGTGGCGGATGGAAATCCAGTAGTAAATATATGAATCTGGACAGCCTTGGAGGAATGACAGAAGCGTATAAAGATAGCGGAGACATTCTATACTACGTAATCATAAAGAAATAATGAATACAATACCCGAACAATTTTTCGAGGCAAGCAAGGACTTCCGTGCTTTTATGCGAGTTCAAAAAGGTGAAAATGGTACATTTCTTTCCAACCTTATTGATGGTGCAGAAATTCATCTTTCTCGTATCATAAAAGAAAAAGTTGACGAGAATTTTTCTATCCTTTATGATAATTCCATTAGCATTGAACAACTCGTTCGTTATTATGTAACCATTGAGTGTCATGAAGAATGGATGACCGTAGGGAATGGGCATACAGCGTGGAAGAGTCTAAGATACTATCTTGATTATCGGGCAAAAAAAGAGGATGAGGATTGGATTCCGATATATGAGAAAATAAAACGAGAATTTGAAAAAAAGAAAGAAGAAGAGCAGAAAAGAAGAGAAAAAGAACGATTATTTAAGAACGAGTTTACTGAAGGAAATATAATAGACAGCCATTGTAGCAGGCATGAGCGCGATTATAGGGCAAGGTTAAAATGCATTGAATACTACGGCTGTAAATGTGCTATTTGCGGATTTGATTTTGAGGAACGATATGGAGAAATAGGCAAAGATTTCATTGAAGTACATCATATTGTGCCAATTTCTAGTACCGACGGCGAACATAGCATTGATCCCATCAAAGATCTCATACCTGTCTGCTCTAATTGCCACTCAATTCTTCACAGACAAAAGCCAATTCCGTATTCGCCAGATGTTATCAAACAACTAATAAACAGTTTTACGTGTGCTCCGTCTGGGGAGAATGATTAACTAGCACCTATGGATATCGCCACATTGTTCACAATTATTGGAGCCGTTGCTTCCGTTTTGGCAGTTATTATCGCTATTCTTATTGCGACGAGAATACCTGACAAAGATGTGCTATCGCATAGACAGCACATTAGAAAAATGGTCAAGGAACTCTATTTCCAAATGAAACACAATGGCCGGAATCATATGGTTCGAATTATCGATATCGACAGATTTGATAAGTACTACCCAGAGGTATTCAATAAGCATTGTGTCCAGTCATATCTAAAAGGAGAACTAGACGGTACAGATATTAAAGGAATAAACATTGTCAATGGATTGATTGGAGTTAAACCTTCATCCAAGAACCCGTCGAGATTTGTTTTATCACATGACAGTGATGCGATAAAAACCGTTAGAATCGGACTGATTCCGTATAGTTGGATAATTGATATCGACATTGATGGCGATGAATGCGAGTCATCGGCAATCTTTTATTGTAAATTCAAGAAGCATTATCCAATTGCTCTACGCCATTATTATTTAAGCCCAGAACCTGGCGGGAAGATGCAAAAACAATTTGGCTTTGTGAGAAGACAATCTCCTTATCAATCAAATAAATATTATATTCAAAACGAAACGAGTGATACAGTTAGCAATGGCTCAGTATATAGTAATGAAATTAGTGTAGATGGTGACAACCCGGTATATCCTTAATATGGTTAAATGCTATGATTGGCAAATACAAAGTCATAACCCTCTGCGGCAGTACCCGTTTCAAAGATCATTTCTTTGAAGTGCAGAAGCGACTGACTCTTGAAGGCAACATAGTCATTAGCGTCGGACTTTTCGGCCATTCCGGGGATGAGGAAGTCTGGACAGAGGGGACTAAGGAGATGCTGGACGATATGCACAAGCGGAAGATTGATATGGCAGACGAGATCTTCGTGATCAACGTTGGTGGATACATCGGCAGCAGTACTCGCAGCGAGATTGAATATGCCAAGGCACACAGCAAGAAAGTGAACTACCTGGAGAATAATTAAGATATGTCTGAAAGGAAGAAATACTACATCGTAACTGAAGTCGCTGCTCTTTTGG
>DCGV01000003.1 GCA_002314725.1 Bacteroidales bacterium UBA1769 | reverse complement strand
TCTTCCCTCCCCACACCAGCGAAGGCGTATCCATCGGCACATAACAGTTCTTCGGATGTCTGCCGATCCTGTCATTGGCCTGCGGCGGAATCGTTCCGTTCTCGGGGAAGAACCCTCTTACATCGGCACACACTCCATTTATGTATATGCGGTCCGGGGAATCCACTTTCCCCAGTTCCAGCACTATCCTGTCATACCCTTCCAGAGTTTTCCAGAAGGCCGGAAGTTCGAAATCGACGCTGTACGTAACCACTCCGCACTGCTGCGAAGATACGGAGAAGGAATTCTCCTCTATGGACATAGATACCACTTCCGTGGCAGGCTCTGCTGCACAGCCTGCTATAAAGGCGATGCATGAGACGATTAATGATAATTTTTTCATATATGGTAATTGATTGTGTGATTTCACATATGTTCTACAAAGATAACTTCCGCTTGTCAGAATTACAAGCCATCTCAAAGCCATATCGCAGGTATTTCATGCAAGTAAATGCAAAAAAAACGAGAATTTCTTAATATCACGGCAGCTGTACCTATGCACCTCCCGGAGACCAGGCCCTCCCACGGCTTGCGCCGTGGGTCCCTCCCTCTAGAGCCGAGGTCGCGAGGGTGTTTACAGTAAGCATTTTTATGCTTACGGCCCGAGCAGCAGGGCTTTAGCCCGCCGTTGGCTAGTCTCCTGGAAGTGCATAGGTACAGCTGCTCCGTGGATACACTGCCATAAACATCTAAAGTGGTGCACTTCACGCAAAGAGCGACAACCCAATAGCATTTTTTTGTAATTTTGCATTAACTAGGAAGGGTTTACACTGATGACGATATACGGACGAGATATTTCTCTAACATTGCGGAGGCTTGTTATGTCTGATGCAAGGTATACTCTTGCCGTTCTGCAGTCTGATTCTCAAGCTATTGTACCCAATGCTCTGAATCTTGGTCTTTCTTTGTCAGAAATCATAAGCCAAATGGGGAAGATGTATAACCAGAGCGAAGCAAAATTTCAAATACTGGCTACGGAAGCCGTAGAGCGCATCATTAAGGAGAGCATTTCCAGCGATAATGAATTGGGGAATGTTGTTGTTCTGGATAATCCAGGTATTCTATTTGAGTCTGAACTTCATATTGATGTTATCGGTTTACTGAGGAGAATATCAAAGAATACGCTGATAATTCTGTTGTGGCCCGGGGAGATGGATGAAACTGCGCTATACTTTCTTGACAAGAATTCGAAACATACTGTTAAACAAACGGATATAAACTATACCATCATATGAAATACCGCGATATTCTTCAGTTTGAGCCGATTACTGATGTCATTCAGCTTGATAAACTGGGCAGCACTGATTATCGGGAGGATATCATCAAGTCCTTCGTGTACCCTGACTATTTTGTTGAAACCATCATCCCTGAGATTGTGAGGAATCTCAAGTTCGGGGAGAGGAATAAGAAGGGTGTGCAGATTATCGGTAACTATGGTACCGGTAAGTCGCATTTGATGTCTCTGGTATCTCTCATTGCTGAGAACAGCGGTTATCTTGGCAAGGTGACGAATGAGGCTGCGAAGAACATTATGCAGCCGATAGCCGGCAAATACAAGGTGCATCGTTTCGAGATGCAGACTGACAGAAAGCTGTGGGATATCGTCACTTTCCAGGTTCAGCGGTATCTGGATGAGATTGGAGTGGATTATCAGTTCGATTCTGATTCTCTTAAAATGTACAGCGAACAGTTGGATGATATGATGGTGGCTTTTGAGGAGAAATTCCCGGATAAAGGTCTGCTTATCATTATCGATGAATTGCTGGCATACCTGAAAGGACACGCTGCTGTAGGTCAGCTCAGTCAAGACTTGCAGGTTCTTCAGGCTTTGGGGCAGCAGTGCGCTAAAGGTCGTTTCGCGTTCATGTTCGGTGTTCAGGAGATGATATACCAATCAAGAGAATTTGCCTTTGCAGCAGAAATGATGTTGAAGGTAAAGGATCGATATATAGATGTCACTATACGAAAGGAAGATGTTTCTTATGTAGTCCAGCACCGTTTATTGCGCAAGTCTGAGCAGCAAAAGGCAGCAATCAGAACACACCTTGAGAAGTTTACTGCGCTGTTCAGCGACATGCATTCACATCTTCAGGATTATGTTGAACTGTTTCCCGTACATCCTTCATATTTCGACAACTTCCAGATGATTAAGCTCGGAAGGGCTCAGCGTGAGGTGCTGAAGACTTTGACCAAACAGTTCAATAAGATCAAGGACCTGGAGATTCCGAATGATCATCCTGGACTTATCACATACGATATGTATTGGGAGCAGATGATGACTGATACAGGACTCATGGCTGTGCCTGATTTCAAGACTGTCTCCGATGTAGTGAATATCATCTACGGTAAAATTGAAAGCAATTTCACAGACGGGCGTAAGTCTGTTGCTCCTATGGCGAAGCGTATTGTCAATGCTTCTGCCATCAAACTTCTTCAGGGAGATCTGAATAAGGGTAATGGCGCGACGGCGATGTCTCTTGTAAATGACCTTTGCGTTACAGATAAGTTTGCTGATGATGCCGAACTGCTGAAGGATACCATCGACAGCACAGCAAAACTCGTCATCAAGGCCACTTCCGGTCAGTATTTCGATTTTAATGATGAAAATGGTGAATACCACCTGAGAACTGAGGGTGGCGTGAACTTTGACCAGCTTATTGTTCAGGTGGCTGAAACGATGCCTCAGAGCCGTAAGGATGAGTCATTTTTCAAATTTATCGTCGAAGTGCTTGGAATCACAACCAATCCATACAGGACAGGATTCCAGATTTACGCTCACGAACTTGATTGGAGGAGCCACAAGGTCACAAGAGATGGTTATATATTCCTCGGTAATCCTAATGAGAAGTCAACCACCCATCCGAAGCAGCATTTCTATATGATTTTCATGCCGATATTCCAGGCTGACAAGAAGACCAGGAATATGGAGGCCGATGAGGTTTACTTCGTAATGGACCATCTTAGCGAAGAATTTAAGAATCTCGTAGTCCTCTATGGTGCTGCATATAGTCAGTATATGTCTGCAGATACTGCCCAGAAGATACATTACAAGGGTAAATACGAAGATTTGTTCGTGAAGACCCGCCGTGCATTCGATGCCTGCTTCCTTAACGGCACACAAGTGTTCTATGGAGACAATGAGGCGAAGACTTTGAATTCATATACGCTTCCTGGCAATGGAGCTTCCAAGATGGAAATCTTCGACAGTGTGGCAAGTGCGATATTTGAGGAACAGTTCGTGGCTGATACACCAAAATACCCGGCGTTTATTTATGCCAACCAGACCATTTCTCACGAGAACATCGACCGTTACATCAAGGGGACTATCGCTAAGATTATCCGTCCGACAGAGAGTAACAGGGATGGTGAAGCTGTGTTGATGGGCCTCGGATGTTATAAGGCAGGTGAACTTGTAGTTAATAAGAGTATTTATGCTCAGGCGATACTCAAGATGATGAATGACAGGGACCAGAATATGGTGATTAACAAGGATGAAATCCTTGAACTGCTCCCACGATCTGAAAATGTCTGGTTCACGAAAGATTATCACCTTGATGCAGTATTTGAGTTCATGGTTCTCTCGACTCTCGTATCTGTGGGTGAGTGCGAAATCACGCTCAATAGCGGAGAGGTCATCAATGCAAGCAATCTTGACAAGCTTAGAAACATACAAGCTGATGACTACTACACCTTTGCAAACATCAAAAGGCCGAAGGACATAAATATCCCGATCGTCAAGGAACTTACCAAGATGTACTGCGGCAAGGACCTCTCGAATCAGCTTGACCAGGAAAGCACATATACGCTTCTGGTGAATTCTGCGAGAGCATTGGCTGCTGATTGTGCGATTTTCGATGCCCGGGAACTTAAGAACGGTCTTGAGGTGGCAGGTGTAGAGGTGATTGATCCTGTACGTGGAGTTAGAATCAAATCCGATGTAACCGCTCTCAAGGGATTTTCTGATTATGTTTCCACTATCACGTCACAGGCGAAGATGAAGAATTTCCGCCATGATATGAATGCGGTCAAGAAAATGGTAGATGCCAAGAAGGAACTTGAGGATACGAAAGTCATCATCAAAACTGCCGGAGAGCTGAATCAGAAAGTCCAGTATCTGACACAGGCCAAGCAGTATGTATCAATCGACACTGCTCTGGCCAAAAGCATCGACGCGACCGTAAACAAGGTAGCAGATATACTGAAGGATCTGAATGATGCCCAGGTGGAAGCATACAATAAGGAACTTGACCAGGTGAAGACGAAATACATAGAATGGTACCTTGCTGAGTATTATAAGTGCTGCCTGACTGAGTTTGATGAAGCCAAGAGGATAGAGATTCTGAATAGCGGAGAATATCGTGCCTGCTCTGTTCTATGCAGATGTACGCTTATCAATACGTCTGCCTGGAGTAGCTGGAAGATGCTGTTCAATCAGTTGAGAACAGCTAATCCTAATGTGGAAAACATCCTCCGGAACACACCGTATGCCGGATTCAATCCGCTCACAAACGGCAGCGGGAACGCCAAGACCATCAAGGAATTCAAAGACGATTTAATCGTCATATACGATACCTGGATAGATGCACTCAAAGAGTATGTTCAGTCGCCGGAGTCACATGAAGCGCTCAGTTTAATGGATGAGAAATCCCAAAACTTTCTCCTGCAATTTTCATCAGGAATGAGATTGATTGATGACGAACACTCAGCAGAATGCCTTATGCAGCTGTTGGAGAATCTCAGCGGAGGTTATGAGAAGGTTGAAATAACTTCTGATGAGCTCGCTGCCTGCATCAACAGACCGATGACCATTGACGAGGCTGTCGGAATGCTCCAGCACGTCATCAACAAGAAGGCTGCCGGCAAGGACCGCAAGAAAGTTAGAATAGTACTAAGCAAATAAAGAAATAAAGTATATGGACAATTTATTATTCGGTGTCAAAGATTTTCATGCTATCGGGCATGCTAAGATACTCCTTAATGGGATAACAGTCCTTGCTGGGATAAATGGTTGTGGCAAGAGCACTATTGCAAGAAGCGTATATTCCATAGTAAACTCGTTAAATGAATATGACAAAATCCAACAAGAACGTTTCTGCCGAATATTAGCAAGAGAAATAGATATGAGCGAAAAAGTACTCTATTCATACAATCCTCTACTAAAGACAACACGTTATCAATTCTCTAAACTTCTAAACACAGATGAAGATTTCGAAGAAGCTTCTAAAGTTTTATTTTTCTCCCTCGTGGAAAAAATAGTTAAAAGGATTCTAGACAGAGCTGAAATAAGGGGAATAGACATTCCTCTTCAAAGGGCATCTAAGCATCTTCTTGGTGAAGATGCAGTCGTTGAGGATGTTGATGAATTTATTACTAAATACAGAGAAAGATGTAATATTTTCTTTTATAAACAATTGGAACAATTTCACACAAAGATTGAGGGACAAACCATCGATAATTTAAATTTGCTTATTTTACAAGAATTTCCTGACTGTGAATCAACGGTCAAGATATCTTCATTTGTAGAAAACGGGACAGAGTTACTAAATGATAATCATTTTTTATCTACACTGACACTTGATAGGGCAATATATGTTGATACGCCTATGGTTCTCAATATGGATGATATTAATGGGAAAACTGTTTGGGGTCGTTTTCAATCTCTAATGTTTGAAAAAAACACAGACATCATACAAGACGATGATAAATTTTTCAAACTGCGTCTTATCCTTCAAACAACTATTGGTGGAAATGTCATTGAAATAAATGATATGGGGCAAAAGGAACTTCATTATAAATCCAATAATGGTCTTGATCTTGAAATCAAAAATACCGCAACTGGTATCAAATCGTTCGCTTATATTCTTCGTCTTCTTGATAACGGGTGGCTGAATAGTCAGTCATTATTGATAATCGACGAGCCGGAAGCTCATCTTCATCCGCAGTGGGTTGTTGAGTTCGCAAAGATACTTGTGCTTCTTCAGAAGGATTTGGGTGTAAAGATATTGGTGGCCAGTCACAATCCGGATATGGTCGCGGCTATCCATGATATTGCAGAATATTATAAATTGTCGGATAGAACCAATTTTTATATTGCTGAGCCAAATGAGGAGAACAAATACGATTATCGGTGTCTTGGAAGTGAAATCGGTGATATCTTTGAGGCATTCAATGTGGCATTGGTTAAAATAAGAGATTATAGTGTGGAGGAGTAGGAATGGCGGAGCAGTTGGTTTTTGATGAGACCGTGGTTACGAGTCATCATCTGTATGAAAAATTTTCATCTAATCTGGATTCGTTATGTCAACGAGACTATAGAGGAAAGAAGTATTTCAACAAAGAGATAAAATGCCTTGATATGGACTCAGTGGAAAGAGCAAGGTCTGAGACAACGGATTGCACGATGGATGCTGTGGTTGGGATTGCGAGTTATGAAAACAATACAATCCGTAATTCAAAACTTGCGCTTGTTGAACTTCGTCTCAATTACACCTCAACGAACAATTTTGATTGCTCCAATATGAGCAGGAAAGTATCTCATACCCGAGATTTACTATCTGAATCTGCTATACACAATGTCTTCTATTTCGTATACACTGAACAATTATATCAAAGAGCTGAAAACGTCTTCGGACGTTGGGCCAGAACCAGCCGTGAGTGTGGTTTTTGGAAAGCGGTTTCACCAGTGACATTTCTTAATGATGTGAAATTCAGGCAAGATATCAATGATTCTCCACTGACTGATTTGAATACATTGAAAACGGAATTCCATAATTCTTTCTTCCCTGATATCAATAAGGCCATCGGCATATTTTATTATTGGGTAAACGTTATTGATAGGTTTCGGAACAAGAATAATCATAACGAAGCGAATGCTATTCTACAAACTGTAAACGAAGTCATAAGAAATATTGACTGCGAAGAAGAATCTGAAATGATGATGGTTACAAATATGATGGCGGAAGAAATAGAAAGGAAGATAAAGAATAATTTCTAATTGCGAACGCGCTGCGTTCGCAATTGAGTGTACAGGTGAACCCTGTGTTCGACAACTGGATTTTAAACGGATAAATGAGAAAAACCAATAACGGTATGGACGGCGAAATCTTTCAATTAGAAGATGAGCAATCAGTCAATGACGGCCCTGTCACTTGTCTGGGTATCACATTTGAGAATGATGCCGCCAGACGTGAATTCTTTCGCGATGAACTCCGCAAGAAACTCCCTGAGTTAAGATTAATCGAGGGATTTCCAATCGGTACGGACGATGATATCATCGCTCTGTCAGATCCACCGTACTACACTGCGTGCCCTAACCCATGGCTTAATGATTTCGTTAAAGAGTGGGAAGCTGATAAGGTACGACTTCAGATTGAGGGTACTCGCTCCGCTGATTTTGAAGTAACGGAACCGTATGCATCTGACGTGAGCGAAGGAAAGAACAATCCCATTTATAATGCACATACGTACCACACTAAAGTCCCATATCCCGCAATAATTAAATATCTCCAACGATATACACAGCCAGGAGATATTGTAATTGATGGTTTTTGTGGTACTGGCATGACCGGGGTGGCAGCTCATCTTTGTGACTCTGATTTATCGTCAAATTCTAAAGCATCAGGACATAGAAACTGTATATGTTCAGATATTTCTGTTATTTCGACACTCATCTCCGGGAACTACAACAAAAGCATATCAGCGAATAAATTCAAAGCTGAAGCACTTGATATTTTCAATCAAGTCTATTCCGAATGCTCATGGATGTATAAAACCAAACATTCTGATGGGATATACGGTGAGATTGAATACGTTGTATGGTCTGATGTCTTTATATGCCCTACTTGCGGAAAAGAAATTGTGTTTTATGAAGCGGCATATGACAGCAGTACTGGTGTTCATGAAAACTTTCATTGTCCATCGTGTAACTGTATGTTGACAAAACGAGGTTTACCAAGAGCAAAGGAGACAAAATATCAAAAACCTACTGATACAGTTGAAACTATTGCTAAGTCTGTTCCTGTTTTGATTTCATATAAATTGTCCGGCAAGACCTATACAAAAAAGCTTGATGCCGAGGATTGGTCTGTGTTGCAAATGATTGAAGATGCTGATATTCCATATTGGTTTCCTACTGCTGAAATTAGTGATGGGTGTAAAACATTTGAACCAAAACGCACTAATGGAATAAAATATATCTATCAGTTTTACACAAAAAGAAATCTCTATATCTTATCGTCATTATATGATAAGATGAAAGACAAATCCTATTTAAAGATTTGGTTTACTTCTCAATTGATTAATATCTCAAAACAGAATAGATATCGTCCAGAAGTTTCATTCCCATACAACCCCTTAAATGGAACATTGTACATAGGTTCTCTGGTTTCAGAGGCAAATGTGTTCACTGCCTATAAGAATAAAATTGATAAAATATCTAATGCGTATTCGCTACTAAATAGGAATGTGAATGTTACGTGCATTCAATCAGCCACTTCTTTGAATATACAAAATGATACAGTTGATTACATCTTTATCGATCCACCTTTTGGGGCAAACATTATGTACTCAGAGTTAAATGAAATATGGGAAAATTGGTTGAAAGTTACTACCAACCCATGCTCCGAAGCAATTATTAGTTCTGCACAACAGAAGGGATTTAATGAGTATTCCACACTTCTCGCAAAGTCTATGAAAGAGTATTACAGAGTACTTAAGCCAGGTAAATGGATTACTATTGAATTCAGTAATACAAAAGCGAGTGTTTGGAATGCCATTCAACTGGCATTGCAGTCAGCGGGATTTGTTGTAGTAAGCGTTGCCTCACTGGATAAGCAACAAGGTTCATACAACGCAGTCACTTCTACTACAGCAGTTAAACAAGATTTGGTCGTTACTTGTTACAAACCGACGGCTGAGTTAACCACTAAATTTGAACAAACTTCTGATCCTAGAAAAAACACATGGGACTTCGTTGAAGAACTACTATTACATTTACCCGTTCATCTCAAGAAAGATAATTCCACAACCGCCGTTATTGAGCGTTCTCCGAAGATTCTTTTTGATCGATTGATAGCATACTATGTACAGCGGGGTTATCCAGTACCTATGGATGCGTCAGAATTCCAAAAAAGACTAAAGGAGAGATTTGTTGAACGTGACGGTATGTTCTTTACCGCTGAGCAAGCCATTGAATACGAAGAGAAGAAGAAGGAGGCTCCGACGTTTGTCGGCCTCTTCATTCTTGTAAGCAGCGAAGCTGAAGGCATTGAATGGCTGAAACGTAAACTTGAAGAAGGTCCGAAGACATATAGCGAGATTCTTCCTGACTGGATGCAGGATTTGGTGAAGCCTAAGAAGGGCGACACTCTTCCTGAACTTATGCAGATTCTCGATGAGAATTTCCTTAAGGATGAAAATGGATATTGGCGCATTCCTGATGTGAATAAGGCAAGTGAGCTTGAAGCGGTAAGGAATAAACGTCTCCTCAAAGAGTTCGAAATCTATATTGAAGCAAAGAAAATCAAAGATGCTCGTCTGGAAGCACTCAGAGCCGGATTTAAGGAGTGCTACAAGAACAAGGACTTCGCAACCATAGTTGCAGTAGGCAATAAACTCCCGGAAGAGCTGCTGACCACCGATGAAGTTCTCCTTCGTTTCTACGATATCGCATCATCAAGAGTGTAATTAATTTAAGTATAAAAATATGATAAAAGTTTTCAGCAATTATTCAGATCAAGTAATCTCAAGTATTGTATTACTCGGTGATACAACATACAAATATGCTCTTAATAACATCCTGCCATTGGCGAATCGATTTGACTCTCAAAGGAAAATTATGGATACTAAATTTTACGAAAGATTAAAACGTGATATCATTCGTGGATGTATGATGCCTCCGATAACAATAGCCTTTGTACATAATCCTGCTGATTTTGTTGATAAGATAGATATAAATGAACTTCAAAGATTCGTCAACGATCATATCAATGAAGGATATATCCTGGATGGATTGCAGCGAATTAATACACTTAATAGGGCATCTAATGACCCATCATTCCCGGCCGACAGACCAATCCTTTTAAATATCATTATTGCCGAGAATGAGGACAAACTTCTGTACAGAATGATAACTCTAAATAATGGTCAGAAGCCTATGTCCCCTCGACATCAAATTGAGATTCTGACGCAGGAATTATTTGATTTTGCTGATTATCCTAATTTATCGGTACAGACAGAAAAAGAAAAATCATTAACTTCTATTAAGGACTCATATAGCGTTGCTGATATATCAAAAGCATATTTGGCATTTATCACTGAAGCGGTTCACATCGATAACAATAAATTCATTGAAGAAAAAATGGACCAGATACTTGTTGGTAAAATAATGGATACAGATATCACCTCTGTTAATGTGGAATTTAAGGACATTTTATCATTGATAAACACATATCAATCAAGTTCTACGCTTAAAAAATGGTTCAGCTTTGGCAACAATTTAATTGCATTCTGTGTCGGCATAAAGAGTGATTATAACTATATAAAGTCACTTTCTATCATAGATGTAGAATCATCCGTCGAAAAATTTGAAAGAGCTTTTGATGGTATCAATAGTTCGAAAGTCAATGTCGGAAAAATTAGAAGGGAACTGGTTAAATATTATATATCAAATTTAGAAAGGTTTATCGACATGGGCGATGATGAGTTATTAAGTGAATTTGTTAGCGAAACAGCTATATGATTGACTTGTATACAATCTCTGAAAAATATAATCCCGCCAGAGTTAGTGAAAAACAAAAGTCACTTGTTGTTAACTCTGGGAGTCCGTACCTATACAAAGTGTATCGGCTTTTTACCGGAAATATTCAATTAACAGACTCGCTAACAAAAAAAACATTCACTATTAAAGACAATATTTTATCAAATGTATATACGCAAAGAGGACCATTTTACAGTAGAATAACAAAGTATATTTCAGAGGAGATATCTAGCGTAGAATTAGCAAAGGCAATATCTGATCGGAAATCATCAAATCGAAATTTTAACTTATACCTTGAATTATACTGTGAATTGGCATCAATGCATGTTGCATATCAGAATGACGATTATTTTAATTCATTTATTCATATATACAGAGTCCTTGAACGCATTGCATACGCGTTCCCAATGATTTATGCCAGAAAAACATGTGATTTCTCAAGAACGTATAGCTTGTTAAAGTCATTCCTTGAATCCAAAGATAAAGGAGAACTTGGCTTTTTTAGAAAAGCCATAAAAGTCATTTTCAAAGACGATGACATATTAAACTTTACGTTTGACATAGATCTTACCACCTATGCAGAATTAAACCTGCAAGATAAGTTCTATGATGTTTATACAAAGAAGTTGTTCCCTGGTGATACCATTCTTGATCCCACAACAAATAAAACGAGAATTGTCATCAATTTTATTAACGTTGGTGATGCAATAATAACGACAAGAAATAAAATTGTTCACTCACTTAGTGACGGGGATAAACTTCTTTGTTCTGATTTCATTGACTTAAATATATTCTTTAAAAGTGCGATTCGGCCATATTTCGCATGGCTTAGTGTATTATTCCTTGAAATTGTGAGGGATAACTATAATGACTTTGAATAATTTTTCAGCACTCAATTATTGTTATGTCTAAATTCTCCCAAGCAATATTCAACAAACTCTTCCTGCCTGACGGGAAGAAGTTCGTCGTGGCCAGAAACCGCGACGGGTTGCTTTGGCTTCAGGGATGCCGCACGGCTCTTGACGGATATGGTGTTCAAGTATTCCACGGAACATCATTGGCGCTCAGAATTGTCCGGGAGACTGTCGTGAAGCAGAACCCGGATAAGTTCATTCTCTTCGTGATGACGGGTGAATTCGAGATTCTCCCAGATATCGCCCGCGAGTGTGATGTCGTGAATTTTCAATTCCGGTCATTCTTTCCTCATTATCCATGGGATACAGTAAAGCACCTAACTTTCGAACAGAAGGAATGGCTATATGAGCAGAAAGGCATCGTTGATTTGGATATTGTTTTGAAAAGTGGTGATTTCTGCGATATTGCCTATGAAAAGACGAATAACCAAAGAACTTACGAGAATCTGATTAAAAATTGGGACTACATCTGCAGTGAAATAGACTTCAATAGACCAACTGATTGGATGCAGAAGGCTGGAGAGATTATTCTGTCCGTCATTGAATTAGGAAGATGGAATGATTTCCGGTCACGAGTGGCAGAAGTAAATGAGAGATTTCTGGAGTTTCTCAAAACCGGGTACATCAATATCGTTTCTTCAACCTGCGGGACGAAATATCCTCGCATCGTGACTCAAGTGTTGCCATTTATTCACAGACAGCCTGAGGAGAAGACTGCGCTTGTAGTTATTGATGGTATGAACTGGTGGCAGTCTTTGATGTTGACGAGATACCTTGAGGACAAGCTGAGTGTTCGGTCAACCTATGATTGCATATATGCATGGCTGCCATCCGTGACCGAATTATCGAGACAGGCTATTTTCAGAGGTGATATTCCTTCTGTGAACTACGTTCAAAACCCGGCTAATGAGGAGAAGTTGTGGAAGGAATTCTGGCTACAGAAGGGAGTCGCGACATTTGAACAGTATTATCAGCATGCCGATATGATTAAGGAGGAGTCTTCGGTAAAGAGGCTTGGATATGTGGCTGTGGAACTGGATAATATGATGCATTCATCTGCGAATTATACGTATCTCCACAGCAATACAAAGAACTGGATTGAGGAAGAGGAGATTATAGCTAATATCAAACATCTGCTTGATGGTGGATATAAGGTGTTCATTACTACGGACCACGGAAATATCGATGCTACAGCGTACAAGAAATTGGGCCAGCGGGATAAGCTTGGCGCTGATTTGAGTCTGCGTCACATTACGCTGCCGAATGCGGCTGATAAAGGCTTGTTTAAGGCTGAATACGGCGAACATGTCGTGCAGGTGGATTCTGATTCGAAAACGTATTACGCCCGCGGGAAAGAGGCTTTTATGAATAGTGGAAAATGCGTCACTCACGGCGGCACTCACTGGTTGGAAGTATTGATACCATTTATAAAATTGGAAAAATAGTATGGCAGAGACAGTTAAATCACTTGGACTGCATCAGAGGATTCCAATGGATATTCTGAATGAGGCATTCAAAGCGGAGTTGAATGGCGAGCCGGACCTGAAAAGGCTCAGCGAACTTATCAATACAGAGTATGCTGGTAAGAATAGGCAGAAGAAAGGATTCTGGCAGATTAAGACTACGCTGGCCAATAATCCGCTTGTAGAATACTGCCGAGGAAGGAAAGATGAAGTGCTGGTAGCCCTGAAATCTGATTCTGATAGGAATCTGATCCTGTCAGCAGTGACTGCTGCCAGATATCCTTTCGTTTATGATTTGTTCTGCGCTCTGGCGAAACAGTTCCGGCTGCAGGATGAAATCAATACTGATTTGATTCTGCGCATGATGGGGACGAAGTATGGAGCCAACAAGAGTGTGTATAATGTGCAAATTAATGCCGTGGCACAGATGCTTGAGGCAGGGATGATTACTCGCGCGAAGGTGGGCGTATATGAGTTTGCTGATGCGCAGAAGCCTGTGTATGATGTGACTCGTGATGTCTGGATGGAAAGTTATTTCATTAATGAACCATTAGTGAGCAGGAACGATGCGGGAGGAGTTATGCATTTTGAGCCGTATTTCAGGTATTTGAAGGTTGAATAAGATTCAGGTGCCGACTTGACACAGATATGGCCCGTAAGATGTTTCTACAAGATACAAGCATCGCAGAATGTGTATATTTCCGGAGGGCTGCCCCCGGCGAGGGAGGGGCCCACGGCTTCGCCGTGGGAGGTCCCGGAGGAAATATACTCTTCTGCGATGCGGAGTCCTTCTTGAGGAGACACAAGAAAGACTCATCTACCGGATAGTCCTACAAAAACACAAAGGAAACACCCGGGCCACAAAAAAACGGATCACTCCCCATCGCACAGCACCATCTCCTCCCCCGGAGAGAATGTCTCCCGAAACCGGAGCACCATCGCCCTGTCGGCTTCCGCAGAGCCCGTGCCGAAATCGAACCGGTCGGAGGTCTCGAACCGGACGGGGATGTCCCCGGCGAAGCCCATCCGGGAATACCAGGTGCGCAGGCCGGGCTGCGAGGGGATGAGAGCCACCGCCGCGAAACCCTCCCGCCGGCACTTTTCTATTGCCGCAAGGCAGAAAGCGTCCGGCAGAGTACATATTGACAAGAGAGGGCACGCCAACTATT
>DCGV01000006.1 GCA_002314725.1 Bacteroidales bacterium UBA1769 | reverse complement strand
GGGAAACAAAATTACCGATTACAACGGAAGCAAAGGACATCAGCGTGACGAATTTAGCAAATCTTGTGACGAATTTTCTTTCGGACAGAAGAAGTTTTCTGTGATAATTCTCTGCTCGACCGATGGTGTTTCTCTGAAATGTTGGAGGAATAACGACGTAATTGTTGACAGCTTATTGTCAAAAACAAGGGGAACTACTGATACATTGGCAATTTGTTGGCGTTGTATAAGGAACTTTTATTATTTTTGAGTGATAATAAGCAAGAGCCACTATTTATGTTTTTTTTGGGGGGGGCAGTTACCTAGGTAGCTTCAGCTATATTGATTCCTTATCATGAACGAGATAATTAATCCACGTACAGTATCAGTCGCCGAACTAATTCACGGAGACTATTTCTATATTCCTGCATATCAACGCGGGTATAGATGGACAAAGAAACAAGTAGATGATATGGTACATGATCTACTTTGCTTCAAGTTTGATGAGAAAAAGGAAGAGGACTTTTATTGTCTTCAGCCGATAATTGCCAAGGAACTGACAGATCCTGAAGAAAAAGAAAGAATTACTGGCATTAAGGATTGCGACAAGAAAGTTTGGGAAATTGTCGATGGTCAGCAGCGCTTGACAACAATCTTTATTCTGTATAAATATCTAATGGATTATCAGAATATTGATGCAGAAGAACTGTATCAATCTGAGAATGGAAAGGTTCTTTACCATTTATGTTATGCCACAAGGGACAACTTCCAGACATATATGGATACCCTCAGCAAAGATACCGTCTCTGAGTATGAAGACATTGATACTTTCCATGTTGCTCAGGCATATAATTCTATTGATAAATATATCAAGGGGATTGACTCTCCTGCAATGCTTATTTGCGAAAGGTATGGTAAAAGCAAATCAGTTAGAACTGTTTGTCAAGAGCTATTCAGCCTCTTAAATTCTGAAAAGCATGTCAAAGACGGAAGCGTTCAGTTCCTTTGGTATGAATTGGTTTCAAATGCTGATTCTATTAAAGAATTTCAACGTATCAATACCGGAAAAATCAAGCTTACTGATGCTGAATTGATTAAAGCACTATTCTTAATGAAGAGCAATTTCAGCGGCGAAAACCAGGCAATTAAGCAGGTTGAAATTGCGTCAGAGTGGGAACAGATAGAAAATTCTCTTAACAAGAATAATTTCTGGTATTTTCTTAGGGCAAAATCGATGGATATATCCAACCGTATCGATTACATTTTTTCGCTCGCTTATAAAGTCGAAAAACTCAAGGACATTCCAGAAGACCAGTTTGATGCAGTGCTAACCGAAACTGAAACAGACTTAAAGGAAGACGGAGCAATATTCCGTTATTACCAGAATAAGTTTGAGGGGAAAAGCGGCGATGAGTTGCAACAAGTAATCCTAGACGAATGGACCATTATCAAAGAGACATTCAGGATCCTTGAGGACTGGTATATTGTTCCGGAACTATACAACTACATCGGTTTCTTAAGCCAATGCAAATATGATCTTGTAAGGCCATTTCTTTCCCATAGGAATAATCTAAAGAGTACAGATAGTAAGAAAGAATTTGTCGATTACTTGAAGGGTCTTGTCAAAGAGCAGTTCCAAACGGTTAAATACGAGAATGGTTTGATTGACATTAGCTATAAGAACGGGGGTGATATTACTCGAAAACTTCTTCTCTTCCTCAATATAAATCTGGCTAATGAGAAATATCAGAATTACGTTCAGACGATGCAAAAGGATTTTGACGTCAAAGAGAATTCCTTGCAGAACGATATTTATAAATTCCCATTTGATTTATATGCCAATATGAATTGGGACATAGAGCATGTGGATTCATTCTCGACAAATCAGCTGAAGCAAACTGATGAGAAGAAGAAATGGATTGAGACAGCCATTGCAGATTTATCACCAGACCAAAAATCTAAAGTTGATGAGCTCGATGAAGATTTAACTCTTGATGCTAAAATAAAGCAGATAAAGAGTATCTCCGGAGAGGAAGAACTTGATGTTGATGTAAAGAATAGCTTCGGAAATCTGACTCTTCTTGATTCTTCAACCAACAGATCGTATGGTAACAGTTTGTTTGTTACAAAACGTAGAATCATTAACGAAAGGGTTCAAAGCGGTGTTTTTGTCCCGGACTCAACTCAATATATTTTCAACAAGATGCTTCAGGAGAATACAATGAGAACCAATTGGACCCGAAACGACATCGAGGCATATAATCACTATGTAATGAAGCAACTTGCAGAGTTCCTTCCTTCATTAGAAACAGAGGCATAGCATTATGGAAGTATCAGAAACAAAAAGATATACATTCATTTCTCTATTTGAAAACCAGCTTCCCTCAGAAGATGGGAAGAAACTCGCATTAGATAAAGTTAAGGTTCCAAAAATACAAAGACCTTATGCTCAGGGGCGTGTCTTACCAACTGAAACGTACATAAGAAAAAATTTCCTGAATGACATTTTCAACTCTCTGGTCGGCAATAGACAACTGGAGCTTAATTTTATTTACGGTTCAATCACTCCAGAAGGAAAATACAATATCCTCGAGCTTCTTGATGGCCAGCAGCGTTTGACAACATTATTCCTTTTATATTGGTATTTGGCAACAAGGGAACTTGAATACGGTTCAGAAGAAGACATAAGATGCAGGAAGTGTCTTGAGAACTTCTATTATGAAACCAGGACTACGTCAAGTGACTTCTGTCGTCATCTTGCTACTTTCTATTGCGATTTGACATTACAAAAGCCAAGTGACGCAATAAAAGGAGATATCCGCTGGTTTTTTCAAATTTTCAATCAAGATTCAACCATTGTTTCAATGCTGAAAATGTTGGATGATATCCACGAAAGATATAACCAGCTCTCAGAAACTGATAGAAACCTCTATTTCAAACTTGATAACATATCTTTCTATGTCCTGCCTTTACAAAAATTTAGGCTGACAGAGGAGCTATATATCAAAATGAATGCAAGAGGTCTACAACTTAGTCCTTTTGATAATTTCAAAGCAGGTCTTACGGGATTTGTATCTAGTAAAAGCCATCCAAGGTTTACAGAAATAAGGCCCTTGCCTCAAAATAGAGGCAAAGGAGAGATTCCATTCTATTTGGATTTTTCCTCCAAACTTGACACTACATGGATAGATCTCTTCTGGCGGAAGCCTGACGATGATGAGGATGTATTTGAAAAAGGAAAGGCTGCAACAAATGCCTATGAGCAGGCATACTTAAGTTTCTTCAATAGATTTTTTGCGTATAAATATATGCTTGGTCTTGAGGAAATTAATCTTGAAAACCTCAACAAAGATAAACGTCTCAAGTTTTTCTATATTGATTCGGATGATGCCCTTGTCAAAGGCCTTAACACAAGTTTTGAACCATTTGACGATTTGCTCGTTGAGCAGCCAGAAATGGTTTTCGACATTGAAAAAGTTCTTGATGTATTCTTGACCAATTTCGACGATATTCGTAAGACGCTTACTCCACCATGGGATTCAAAGCCATACGCTGTAAGTACGATGCTGGAAAAATATACGAAATTTCAGCATTCCGACTTCATCATTTTATCATCCGTTCTTTCATTCATTATTCAACATAAGACATTTGATGCCGGACGTTTTGATCAATGGATGAGAGTTGTACATAATATCGTTGAGAATACAAATATTGACGGTGTAGTTCCTACAGCGAGGCTTGTCATTCTTCTCAATCAAGTTGCTTCCAGAGTATCTTCCTATGAATCGTTTTTCGAAGGATTAAGCAACTTCAAGGATGAAAATGACCCTGGTAAAATAATCCGTGCTCTGGAGGAAGAAATCGCAAAAGCAGAACTTATCAGTAAAAATAAAAGTTGGCTTGACGCATTCAAAGAAGCAGAAAAAGATATTTTCTGGAAAGGATATGTTGGTCTAATGATGGCTGACGGCATTACTCCAGATGAGTTCTTGAGAAGATACTCAATAATGCAAAAGATGTTCGATAAAGATGGAATAACATCAGATTACGGCAAGAATGGCGAGCATATTCTAATCCGAGGCCTCCTGTCTCAGATTGATGATTTAAACAAGTTGAACAAACTGTATATAACTGAAAGAGTAGAGGCCCAGAAGCACCTTAAAAATCTTTTGTCAGAGAGGCGATTCTCTCAGATTCAAGATTTCTTCAGAAAAGAACTGTTATGTTGTAACACTGAAGATGAGATAAAAGCAAAGCTTAATGAAGTTGCTGGACGGGAGTATGATTTAAGTAATCAGTACTGGCCCAAATTTTCTGCCGCCATTTCAGAGGGATTTAATCGCCTGTTACATGAGCCAAAATTATTTGATCTGGCCCAGACCTATGAAACTGCAACGAAAGTATTCAGGTTATACTACGACTATGACAATGCATTCTACGCTTGCTTATATGCTCAGCACGACGGTAGAATAATGCTTGATACAGAAAGGAATATTCTTATTCCAAGATTTGTCAATGAGGAAGGCTTTGAATACGAAAATCCAAATGTTGGAGAGGCATATCAGCAATATGGTGAGTCATTCGGCTTTGGAATCTCAATTCACAAAACATTCGGAGATACAACCGTCACTGTTTGTTTTGATGCTCATGGTATTGTTCATATCTACGGCTGGAATTTATCTCGTGAAAAATATAACGCTGTTACAGAACAATTCACTGATGGCTCCATCTGGCAGGAAGACAGTCTAAATGCCAATTTCTATGGTGATACCCTCAAGTATAAAGAAGCTTCCTGCTATCAATTAATCCTTGATAAAATCAATGATGTAATAACCTTCATTTCATAACTATGGACCAGCCGAAAATAGAACGTATGTTGCGCCTGATGAAAATGATGTCAGGCAACATCAATTACACCATCAACGAACTGGCAGGCAAGCTCGATATGTCCTACAGGACAATCTACCGCTATATCGATACATTCAAGGCCGCTGGCTTTTCCGTGACCAAGCTCTATAGCAATGTCTATAAGCTTGACCAGATGCCCCGTAAGGCCCCGAATTTCGACAAACTGGTCTATTTCTCCGAGGAAGAGGCTTACATTGTCAATCGTCTCATCGATAGCCTAACACCTACAAACAACCTAAAAAAGGGACTGAAGGACAAGCTGGCCGTCATCTATGACTCCACATCCATAGAGGACTTTGTGGATATCCATACCAATGCAGCTCACGTTCATTCCCTCGAGGAAGCGGCCAAGAATAAGAAGCGCGTGATTCTGCGCCAATACGAATCCGGGAATTCCCACAGCA
>DCGV01000081.1:53367-53493 GCA_002314725.1 Bacteroidales bacterium UBA1769 | reverse complement strand
AAGCGTGGAATCCAAATTTGAGATCAAAAACAGCTATCAGGACCTCAAATACACGATACTATACTGATCCATCTATTGGGACCGCATGCCTCTCTATTGGTCCAAAAGATTTGGAAAATGATTTGA
>DCGV01000081.1:45444-53266 GCA_002314725.1 Bacteroidales bacterium UBA1769 | reverse complement strand
ACGCGGACAAACTTGAATGTGATGCTGTAATTCACCTCCGTGATGGACGTTATGGCCTTGTAGAAATAAAACTTGGCGGAGAAATGCTTATAAATGAAGGCGCCGAGAGTCTGATGACTCTGAAAAATAAACTTGACACCTCAAAAATGAATAAGCCATCTTTCTTAATGGTCCTAACAGGAGTGGGAGATATTGCTTATCGCCGAAATGACGGGATATATGTTGTCCCTATTGGTTGTCTTAAACCATAGAGTAGAATAAAGCAACTTTTTTCCAATATTTGCACAGTGTTTTTGCAACTTTTTTCCAACGCGAAATTTTCTAATCAAAATAATCATACTTCTCCGTAATCTTCTCGATGACTTCGAGTTGATCGGCTTTGATATATTTTTTGAGCATCAGGGTGGCGCCGGTTCTTCGTGCAGTGTGTGAGAATATCAAGTCGCACTTTTCAACCTTTTTAATTGTTGACTTGCCTCCTTTTGTAATTTCAATCTCCACTATGTTCGTCAGGCCGGCTTTGCGACCGATTGTTTTCATATTCTTGTTGAGTACATTCTCCGCCTGGTGAGGTATCTGGCAGTCGTATTTTTCCAGTATTGCTTTCAATTCCGATGAGCAGGGGATGGCTACTTTTGTCCCGGTTTTGCGCTGGCGGAAGTTTATGTAGGTGATCTCTTTGCTTCTTATTTCTGCTTTTGTCGCGCCAGGGCAATCCGGGTCAGGCACATCTTCTATCCAGCGCTTTGTCATTGTCTGAATCTCATCTTTATGGATATGGTTATAGTCGCTGACACGTTGAGCTGTCCAGACTCCGACCATAAAGATATCTCTGGAGAGAATCTCTGATTTGGTCAATTCAGTCCCGTCGATGGCCATAATTGCGGCCAGATCGTCCTTCGTCAGATAGATGTTGTCCACATCCACTCGCTGACCTTTAAACCGCGGATCTTTATATTTCCCATTGTTATGATATCCTTCAGATTCTGAAAGAGACATTATCTGTTTCAACACCTTGATGCATTTCCCAGTTGTATTGATGGAGTAATCCTGCTTTTTCAGATATGCAGTGTATTCATTGTAAAATCTCAAATCAATCTCATCGAAATCGTAGAGGTGGTTTTTATATTTTTCAAATTTATAGAAACGTTCCAATGCCTGGTTGATGGCATTGATGGTCCCTTTTGCATAAAGATTTCCATTATAATTGAGACGGTCTCCGGTTTTGATGTCGCGTCTGAATTTATTGATGAATTGGCAGAGTGTAATATTGTCAGACGGTTTTTCATCGGTTTTGTTTGCCTTAATACGCAGTTTGGTAAAAATACTCATCATTGCAGATATAATTATTAACAAAAACCAAAGATAATGATAAAACCAAGTGGCATTTAACGTGGTGGTTCCCAACATTATTCGACAAAAAGAGAATATTTTACGATAAAAAACAGTATCTTTGTACTAAATAGGGGGATTTTTATGAAGAAGTTTATTTATCTATTTGTTTTGGCGAGCTTTGTAATGTCTTGCGCTTCTACTAAAGACATAGTCTATTTCCAAGATATTGAGAAGGCCCAACTTAGTGAGTTGACCACTGAATACGAGGCTGTAATCAAAAAGGATGACAGGTTGTCAATTCTTGTGAGTGGTCCTGATAAGACCGTCTGTGCTCCATACAACCTTACACTTGGTGAGATGGGCAATTCATCTTATTCCGCCAATATCAATCCTGAGACTGCAACTCTGTCATACCTTGTCGATGGAGAGGGCAATATCACATTCCCTATATTGGGTATTATCCATGTTGAGGGTATGACTAGAAGGCAACTGACTGATTATCTTACAGAAAAGATCGGTGTAGATGTCAAGGATCCAATTGTTACAGTATCCTTTAAGAATTATAAGATAACGGTTCTTGGTGAGGTTCGTAATCCTGGCACATACACCATGGACTCTGAAAAGAACAATATCCTTCAAGCTCTCGGACGTGCCGGAGACCTTAATCTTACTGCACGCAGGGATGGTATCCTCCTGCTTAGAGAGGTTGACGGCAAGATAGTTCACCATACTATTGATCTTAGAAACAGTGATATACTGGATTCACCATATTTCTATCTACAGCAGAATGACGTAATTTACGTACCAGCAAATGCTTCAAGAGTTGCAGCGGCTAATACAGCTACCGGTATCTGGAGTGTTATCCTTTCATCAATTACAACTATAATTGCTGTTATATCAGCATATTTATCAATTAATCCTATTAAGTAAATATGGCTACCAATACTCAGAATAATAACGATGGTCTAACAATACAGGCTCTATTCCGTTCATGTTGGAAACTCCGCTGGTGGATGATTCTGTCAGCATTCATTGCTTTAGCCCTGGCGGTATGTTATGTTAAAGTTAAAACCCCAATATACGAGCGTACCACGTGGATAATGATGAACAATGCTGATTCAGGCAACTCTGACATGGCATTGATTTCAGAGTTTACTGGGACTTCCGGGTCAAGAAAGATTGACAATGAGGTCTTTATCCTGCAGAGTCCGACTTTGATGTCGAAAGTAGTTGATGAATTGGGCCTGAACACACGTTACTACCACTATGTAATTCCTATTTTCGAGAATTTGCACATAAATGGGGACCTATTCTCAATAAAGGCAAAGGAGATGTACAAGGATTCTCCTTTCTGGATGAATATATCTTCTGATTCAGAATTGACTGGAATGGGCTTTGAAGCCATTTATGTGAAATTTGTTGATATTGATGGCAAAAGCTACAAAATCAAGCAAATGATGGTGGATGGAGAGGATTATTCTATTAATAAAACCACACATAAATATGGAGAGACCCTTAAGATAGGCCTTTCAAAAGTTATAATTTCCCGTTCTCTTTCAGGCGAGATAATCAACGGGGATACATATTTGTGTACATGGAATGTCCCTCAGGCTACTGCTGATGTTTTTATCAAGAATCTGACAGCGAGTGTAAGTGGTGGTAGCAGTGTGAGGAATTCTACAGATATCATTACCCTTACATATAAAGATCCTATTCCAGAGAGAGCTTCCAATATTTTGAATACATTGGTAACCACTACCAATAATGAATACCGACAGAACAGTGGACTCTCTTCAAGAAAGACAATAGAATTCATTGATAGCAGAATCGCAGATATAGCAGGCCAGCTTGGTGAGGCAGAGAGTGAATATACCAACTACCAGTCAAGCAGGTCTTTGGTAAACTTGGAATCTCAGTCTCAGATGCAATTGAGCTCGGATATGCAGTATAAGAACCAGATGACCGAGGTAAGTATGCAGCTGAAGATACTTGAAATGGTATCGGAGATGATTGGACAGAATGCAAAGGATGAGCATAATATCATACCTGCCAATATCGGTATAAGTGATAATGGTTTGAATAATATTATCACAAATTATAATACACTGGTTGCAGAGCGTAACAGAATGGTCGCCAACTCTTCTGAGAATAACCCACGTGTGTTGAACTTGAACTCCCAGTTGGATGATGCCAAGAACAGTATCCTTATGTCTATCTCGAGTTTGAGACAGGTTTATAATTTGCGTTTTAATGAGTTGAGCTCTATAGTAGATCAGTCACAAATAAGTATGTCTTCTCTGCCTAGAGAGCAATACCAGTTGCAGCAGATCTCCCGTAAAGTTGACATTATCGAACCTCTGTATCTTCTTCTTCAGCAGAAACGTGAAGAGGCTCAAATCGCTCTATATTCAGAAGTTGACAATTTCAGAGTTATTGAAGAGGCTTTCGGCTCGAAGATTCCTGTATCGCCACAGGGTATGAAGATCTACATAATAGCGATTATTTTAGGTCTGGCAATTCCTGTAGTGTATATTTATTTGAGAAATACATTCAGGTATAGAGTTGAGACAAAACAAGATATTGAAAACAAGATTGATGTCCCAGTGCTATCGGTTCTCCCAACCGATGGGGAAGATTATTACTCACTGATAAGCGAGACTGACCGTGATGTCGTAGCGGAGGCTTTCAGAAAGCTTAGATCGAATATCCAATATTTCACAGATGATAAAGTGATTCAGGTTACATCTTCAATTACTGGTGAAGGTAAATCATTTGTGGCTTCCAACCTTGCACTATCTCTGTCCCATACAGGTAAATCAGTAGTAGTTATTGGATTGGACCTTCGAAAACCTACTATGCATAAGATCTTCAATATCGAGCATTGCAGTCTTAATCATTCATTGGTAGGATTTCTTCTTGGTAAAGTCAACAGACCTGAAGATATTATCATCAATACCAAATCCTCTGACAAACTGGATGTGATAATTCCAGGTATTATTCCACCAAATCCTTCCGAGCTGCTCATGAATGGTAAATTAGAAGAGTTGATCGGATGGTGCTCACAGCATTATGATTATATCGTACTTGACTCTGCTCCAACATTCCCGGTAACAGACTCAATATTGATCAACAAATATGCTAATATCACACTGTATTGTATCAGGGCGGATTATACAGAGCTGAAGATGCTGGATGAGATCAACAATAACTTGAAGGACAATACAACCCCTTTGAAGAATCCATATATTGTACTTAATGCTGTAAACTATCAATCTTCTAAATACAAATACAGATATGACAGTTTCTATGACTCTCGATATGGGTACTATTACGGCGAATATGATTCAAATAAGGGAAAGCAAAAGATTCATAGAAAGGTTACTTCCAAACAGGAGGAATAATGGGATTATTCAACATATTTAAGAGATCAAAATTCGCTCTTGAGAGTCGGGATATTCACTCTCACATTCTCCCAGGGGTCGATGATGGATTCTCTGATATAAATGATTCGATAGAAGCGATAAAAAGGCTCTCTGACAAAGGTGTCAGAGAGCTTGTTTTAACGCCTCATATCAATCCAGAGATATTCCACAAGAATAGTGAATCATTCTTGCGAGAGCAATACGAACAATTTATCTCCCATATCCCGTCTGAAATTGAGATGTCGATATCGCTTGCCGCTGAATATATGATTGTCCCAGGATTTGAGAAACGATCATCAGATCCATCGCTATTATTATACGAAGACAATGAATCTATCCTTGTAGAGATGTCATATCTTTATAGAAGTCCTAATCTGGAGGATGCGATATTCAACCTGTTGATGGATGGGAAGAAGCCTATTCTTGCTCACCCAGAACGATATACTTATATGGCTGATTGTCTGGAAGATTTCGATAAATTGGCAGAGTCAGGGTGTCGTTTCCAGATGAACTATTTGTCATTGACAGGTGGCTATGGTCCACAGTCTATGAAGATATTGTCATATCTGAAGAAACAGAATCTTTACTCCTTCTCGGCTACCGACTTGCACTCTTTGAAGCAACTTGATTTAATCTCAAAAAAGATCCGATGAAACTCACATTTTACATAGTTTTCAATACTCGTCCTGGTCAGGATGTTTTTGTAAATATCAATGATGATATCCATATCATGAACTACGACGGTGATGGGAAGTGGGATTTGACGATCGAGGATAACGATGGGTGTTATAATGAAATCAGATACTCTTACCTCGTAAGGGAGGGATACGATACAATGTATGAAACTGGGCCTGCCAGACATAGTATCATTGGGAAGGCCGAGCTTGTTGAGTTTCACGATCAGTGGCAAGGTCTGGATGATAATGCTCCATTCTTAACCGCCCCATTTACAGATCTCTTTACCCATCACACAGAATCTTGCCTGAAGTATGGTAAGTATGCCAAAGAGATAATATTGAGAGTAACAGCTCCGAATACATATACTGATGAGCAGCTTTATGTTTGTGGTAATTCACAACAGCTGGGTTATTGGAATCCTGATAAGGCTCTCAAGATGAATTTTGTCGGCGGAGCAAGGTGGGAGGCTCAATTGAAATATGAGCCGTCCTTTGAGTATAAATTTATCAGGAAGTCAAAGGACAGTGTAGAGTGGGAGAGTGGAGAGAACAGAGTGTTTGAGGTATCATGCCGTCAGACGAAATGTGTGTATCTTAAGGAACATTGTACATCATCTTTTGCTGAGAGACATCCTCGCATAGCTGGCACAGCTATCCCGGTTTTCTCTCTCAGAAGTCATTTCGGATATGGGATAGGTGATTTCTCCAACATAAAACTTCTTGTGGATTGGGCTGTGAAGACAGGTCAGAAGATAATTCAGCTTCTACCTATTAATGATACAACCTCTACCAAGACTTGGACTGATTCATATCCATATTCCGGAATATCAATAATGGCTCTTCATCCTCTCTATCTTAATTTGACTGGAATTGGATTACCGAAGGATCTGAAGGTTAGAACCAGGTTTGAGGAGCTGCGGAAAAAGTTGAATGAGTTGCCTCAGATTGATTATGAGAGAGTCCTTCAATTCAAAACTGAATATACCAAGATTATTTTTGAGGAGACTGGAGCGGAGGTCTGCAAGAGTGCGGATTTTCAACAGTTCTTTAAAAGTAATAAAGAGTGGCTTCTCCCTTATGCGGCTTTTTCCTATTTGAGAGACAAATTCGGTACTGCAGATTTTAACAGTTGGGGCGAATGGGATACTTATGATGAACAGGCCGTTGAAAAGCTTTGGAAGGCGAAATCTTCTGGCAATATATTGAAATATCATTGTTTTATCCAATATTATCTTGATAAACAATTGAAAGAGGCAAGGAATTATGCTCATTCCAAGGGCGTTGCCATAAAGGGGGATATTCCTATCGGTATTACTCCACATAGCGTTGAGGCGTGGAAGGAACCATACTATTTCAATATGGATTCTCAAGCAGGAGCGCCACCTGATTACTTCTCAGAAGATGGTCAGAATTGGGGTTTCCCTACCTATAATTGGGAGAGGATGGCACAGGATGGCTATTTGTGGTGGAAGAAACGCTTTACCAAGATGGCAGAATATTTCGATGCATACAGGATAGACCATGTACTTGGTTTCTTCAGGATTTGGGAGATTCCGCAAGGTTATAAGTCAGGAAAGATGGGACATCTTGCTCCGGCATTGCCATATAGTAAAGATGAATTATTGAGTCGGGGGATGAATCTTGACCTGTTCCTTGAAGATCCACATAAACCGGGGTATTATCATCCTAGAATAGATGCAAGAGGGAAAGGCGGTCACGATATGGATATGCTCTATGATGACTTTTTCTTCCATAGACATAATGAGTTCTGGAAAACCGAAGCGAAGAAGAAGCTTCCAGCACTGATTGCCGCGACGAATATGCTGACATGTGCTGAGGATTTGGGGATGATTCCGGATTGTGTTCCAGGAGTTCTGTCCGATTTGAAAGTTTTGACTCTTGAGATACAGAGAATGCCGAAAGATCCGTCAGCAGGCCTTGGGAATCCTAATTATTTCCCATATATGTGTGTATGTACAACAGGATCGCATGATACAAGTACACTCAGAGGATGGTGGGGAGAGACTCACAATGGGGAAGAGTGTTCTACTGATACTTGTAAATGGATTGTGTCAGAGCATCTTCACTCTCCAGCTATGCTGACCATCATCCCTTGGCAGGATTGGACATCAATAGATGAAAATATAAGAGCAAAAGATACCACAAAGGAGCGTATTAATAATCCGGCTAATCCACACCATTATTGGCAATACAGGATGCATATCGATCTGGAGATTCTCAATAAGAAGAGTGATGCCTTCAATGCGAAGGTGAAGGATATGATAAGCTCCAGCGGAAGATAACCGCCTTCTTGCAGAGAAAAAAATAACTCACTGTTGATTTACAGTGAGTTATGGTTGTAATCTGTCGGGAAGAGGTGACTCGAAC
>DCGV01000081.1:0-45396 GCA_002314725.1 Bacteroidales bacterium UBA1769 | reverse complement strand
AGCCAACTGCGCCACTTCCCGATAATCTGAAGGATCCAACGATTCTACAAATGTGCCGCAAATGTAATGTTTTTTAGGCCGTTCTGTAAAAATTTCCCAATTATTTATTGGCATTTGGGAAAAATTACTACCTTTGCGAACCCAAAAGTGGGAATTATTAACTTTTTTATTCTTTTGTAATATGGCAGAATATTTATCAGCTGACAAAAAACAAGAGATTTTCGGACAGTACGGAAAGTCTAATGTTGACACTGGTTCTCCAGAGAGCCAAGTGGCTTTGTTCTCCTACCGTATCGCTCACTTGACTGAACACCTAAAAGCTAACAAGAAGGACCACAACACACAGCGTGCACTTCTTCGCCTTGTAGGTAAACGTCGTCAGATGCTTGACTTCTTGAAAGAGACTGACATCGAGAGATACAGAAGTATTGTGAAGGCTCTTAACCTTCGTAAATAATATCGGAGAGAGAAAAGCAAGGGGTGACCAGCATTTGGCCACCCTTCTTTTTAAGAAAATATTAACAAAAGGGCCAGACCATTGGGGTCGAAAAGCATTAAAGCCCTTATTTTGACAAAATATAATGAACGTAATTAAAAAAACCATTCAATTGGCCGATGGTAGGACAATTGAAATCGAAACCGGTAAGCTTGCAAAACAGGCTGATGGTTCTGTTGTTGTTAAAATGGGCAACACAATGTTGCTCGCTGCTGTTACATGTGCAAAAGAGGCAAAGGAAGATGTTGATTTTATGCCTCTACAAGTTGAGTACAAAGAAAAATTCGCCGCTGCAGGTCGTTATCCTGGCGGTTTTATGAAAAGAGAAGGAAAAGCTACTGACTATGAGATCCTTGTAGGTCGTCTTATTGACCGTGCTCTACGTCCACTTTTCCCAGAAAATTTCCACGCTGAAGTTTATGTTACTGTTAACCTGATCTCTGCTGACGGCGTTGATTGCCCTGATGCTTTGGCAGGACTTGCAGCTTCTGCAGCTCTTGCAGTAAGTGATATTCCTTGGGAAGGTCCTATCAGTGAGGTTCGCGTAGCTCGTGTCGACGGTAAACTCTGCATCAATCCAACATTTGCTGATTGCGAAAGAGCTGATATCGATATGATGGTTGCAGCAACTTATGAAAATATTATGATGGTAGAGGGTGAAATGAATGAGGTTAGCGAGGCAGAGATGCTAGAAGCTATCAAATTCGCTCACGAAGCTATCAAAGCTCAGTGCCTTGCACAGAAAGAGCTTACAAAAGAGGTTGGTAAAGAGGTTAAACGTGAATATTGCCACGAGACTGATGATGAAGATATCAAGAAGGCTTGTTGGGATTTCTGCTATGACAGAGCATATACAATCGCTAAGTCAGGTACAGACAAACACACTCGTACAGATGCATTCGAAGCACTTCATCAGGAGTTCCTTGAAACAATCCCTGAAGAGGAGAGAGATGAGAAGAAGATTATGGTTGCCCGTTACTTCAATGCAGTTGAGAAACGTGCAATGCGTCGTATGATTCTAGACGAAGGTATCCGTCTTGATGGTCGTAAGACTACTCAGATCCGCCCAATCTGGTGCGAGGTTGGTTATCTTCCAGGCGCACACGGTTCAGCTATCTTCACTCGTGGTGAGACTCAGTCACTATCTACTTGTACACTTGGTACAAAAGATGATATGAAGGAGAAAGATGAGGTTCTTATCCAGGGTACCGATCAGTTCGTTCTTCATTACAACTTCCCTCCATTCTCAACTGGTGAAGCAAAGGCTGCACGCGGTATCAGCCGTCGTGAAATCGGTCACGGTAATCTTGCTTGGCGTGCCCTTAAGCCAATCGTTCCAGTAGGTGACGAAAATCCATACGCAGTTCGCGTTGTTTCTGATATTCTTGAATCAAACGGTTCTTCATCAATGGCTACAGTTTGTGCAGGTTGCCTTGCACTTATGGATTGCGGTGTTAAGATCAAGAAACCTGTATCAGGTATCGCAATGGGTCTTATCTCAGATGATGAATCAGATAAATATGCAGTTCTTTCAGATATCCTTGGTGATGAGGACCACTTGGGAGATATGGACTTCAAGGTTACAGGTACTCCAGACGGTATCACAGCTACTCAGATGGATATCAAGGTTGATGGTCTTTCTTATGACGTTCTTCAGAAGGCTCTTGAACAGGCTCGTCAGGGTCGTGCTCATATCCTTGGTGAAATGATGAAGACTATCTCTGAACCACGCGCTGAATTCCGTCCACATGTACCACGTATCATCCAGATCACTGTTCCTGGTGAATTTATTGGTGCTATCATCGGTAAAGGTGGTGAGACTATCCAGGGTATGCAGAAAGAGACTGGCACTACAATTACTATTACTGAGAGCAAAGACGCTGCAGGCAACACTGTAGGTGTAGTTGACATCTTCGGTACAAATAAAGATGGTATCGATGCAGCTCTTGCACGTATCAAAGGTATCACAACAGTACCTGAGGTAGGTGAAGTATATGCAGGAAAGGTTGTTTCAATCGTTGAATTCGGTGCTTTCGTTGAGATCCTTCCAGGAAAAGAGGGCCTTCTACACATCTCAGAAATCGATTGGAACAAGACTGAAAAGGTAGAAGATGTTCTTAAACTAGGTGATGAGGTCAATGTTAAGCTTCTTGAAATCGACGCCAAGACAGGTAAACTTCGCCTATCACGCCGTGCTCTTCTTCCAAAACCAGAAGGTTATGTTGAGCCTGTAAGAAAACCACGTCCAGAGGGTGCTCCTCGCGATGGTAAAGGTGGTTTCCACAGAGATAACCGTGGTGAACGCAGAGAGCGTAGGGATGATAAGAAATAATTATTATCTTTGTAAAGTTATTGTTAATACATACAAAAATCTAACAACATGAACTTAAGAGTTATTAAAAAGGATATCGAATTCCTTGTTGGCGATTTCGTTGAGGATTGCCTAATGTTTGCAATGTTCCATCCTGAGAAGGATACAGCTGAAGTTGAAAAACTCATCAATAGCGCAAACGAATTGGCTAACAATCTTTTTGATAAAGTAAACCACCCTGCAAAAGACGTTAAGAAGAAAGTTTGGTACAAAGGTATCAGTCAGGAACTTCTTTCAGGTTTGGATGAACTTTGCAAAAAGCTATCCGATCTAGCTAAATAATAATCTTTACAGATTAAAATACAGGAGCTGGCTAAATTTCTTAGCTGACTCCTTTTTTGTTATATAAACACTATCTTTGTACCCGATATGGAAAAGCGTTATCACTCCTTCGTGGACTACAATAAAGAGCGTTATGGATGTCGATTACAGAAAATCGTAATCGATGCCGGTTTTACCTGTCCTAACAGGGATGGTAAGGTAGGTCGTGGGGGCTGCACATATTGTGATAATCGTGCATTCCATCCCAATTACAGCACTCCTGACAAATCAATCGCTCACCAGATAGAGGAGGGTATTGAATTTCATAAGGGACGCTATAAGAGTACGTCCAAATATCTTGCATATTTCCAGCCGTTTTCAAATACATATAAACCTCTTGAAGAGCTGAAGAAGATCTATGAAGAGGCGTTGAATCATCCGATGGTCTCTGGGATTGTCATTGGGACAAGACCGGATTGCGTGGATGATGAGAAGCTGGATTATCTTGCAGAACTTGCTGAAAAACATATAGTTATCATTGAGTATGGGATAGAATCCTGTTATAATAGGACTTTGGAACGTATCAATCGTGGCCATACCTTTGAACAGACTGTTGAGACGATTGGGAAAACTGCTGAGCGTGGGCTTCATCAAGGCGCCCATTTTATCTTCGGCCTTCCGGGAGAGACAAAGGAGGATATGCTCGCGATGGCGCCGATGATCAATGCATTACCTATTCTATCAGCTAAGTTCCATCAACTTCAGATAATCAAAGGGACCAGAATGGAGCGTGAATTCGCCGAGAAACGTGAAGATTTCGTTACGTTCGGTCTAGAGGAGTATATAGATTTCTTCGTGGACTTCCTTGAGCATCTCCGTCCTGATCTATATATTGAACGTTTCGCCGGAGAGGTTCCGCCTCGTTTCGTGAACTCCACTCCATGGGGCCTTATCCGCAATGTCGAGTTGATACGTATGCTGGATGAGCGCCTTGAAGAACGCAATACCTATCAGGGGAAATTAGTATAGAGTCTAGAGTCCAGAGTCTAGAGTGTCCACTCTTAACTTGTTTTTTGACAATAAATACCCTTTTAAGACGCTTAACCTAACCTTGCGTCGCAAAAGGGTATTTATTGTTAAAATATCTCTTAACTCTCAACTAAAAAATTACTATCTTTGCATATTTATATACTATTGAAAAATATGCAAACTATGTCCGATCAAGTAATAATGGAGGGATTGACATACGATGATGTCCTTCTGATTCCTGCTAGAAGTGAGGTACTCCCTCGTGAAGTTGATATTACAACGAAATTCACTCGCGATATTTCACTGCACATTCCAATTGTTTCTGCAGCAATGGATACAGTTACCGATGCAAATCTGGCTATCGCCATTGCACGTGAAGGTGGTATAGGTGTTATCCATAAGAATATGCCTATCGATCAGCAAATGCTTGAAGTTCGAAAAGTAAAACGTGCTGAAAACGGTATGATTTACAATCCTGTTACCATAAATGGTGATGGTACAGTTGGAGATGCTCTTCGTTTGATGGCTGAGAACCATATCGGAGGTATCCCTGTAGTAAATGAACAGAAACACCTTATCGGTATCGTAACAAACAGAGACTTGCGTTTCCAAGATGATTTGAATACTCCTGTCAAGAATGTTATGACATCCGAAAATCTTATTACTGTAGGAGTCGGAACTGACTTGGCTAAAGCTACCGATATACTTCGCCAGAATAAAATTGAGAAGTTGCCTGTTGTAGATAATGCCGGTCAACTTGTCGGATTGATTACTTACAGAGATATCATAAAGATTAAGAATAATCCTATCGCAAGTAAGGATTCCCGTGGCCGTTTGATGGCTGCAGCTGCTGTTGGTGTTAATTCCCACAGCGTTCAGGATGTTGAAAAACTTGTCAGTGAGGATATTGATGCAATTGTCCTTGATACAGCACACGGACACTCAGTTTTCGTTCTGGAGACTGTCAAGAAGGTTCGCGCAGCTTTTCCTAATATTCAGATTATTGCTGGAAATATCGCTACTGCCGAAGCAGCTCTCGCTCTTAAAGAGTGCGGCGTGGATGCAGTTAAGGTAGGTATCGGACCTGGTTCAATCTGTACAACACGTATCATTGCAGGTATCGGTGTTCCACAACTTACTGCAGTGATGAATGTTGCCTCTGCATTGAAAGGAAGTGGTATTCCAATCATCGCAGATGGTGGTATTCGTTATTCAGGTGATGTTGTCAAGGCTTTGGCTGCAGGTGGTAGTACGATAATGGCAGGTAGTTTGTTCGCAGGTGTTGAAGAGGCTCCAGGTGAGGCTATCATCCTGAATGGTCGTAAGTTCAAGTCTTATCGTGGAATGGGATCCCTTGAGGCTATGCAGAAGGGCTCAAAGGATAGATATTTCCAAGATATGGAAGAGGATATTAAGAAACTCGTTCCAGAAGGCATCGTAGCACAGGTTCCATATAAAGGTTCATTATCAGAGGTCGTATATCAATTGATCGGAGGATTGCGCGCTGGTATGGGTTATTGTGGTGCCAAGAATCTTGAAGCACTTCGTGGTGCGAAATTTGTAAAGATAACTGCGGCAGGTATGGCAGAGAGCCATCCACACGATGTGACTATCACAAGAGAAGCTCCAAATTACTCTAGATAATATGCAAAAGGCGTCATTTTTCATCTTCTTATTGATACTGAGTGTAACTTCATGCTCATTCTTCAACGACTCCAATCAAGGTTCCGGGAAAAGGGTTGCGCGAATAGGTACTCATGTGTTGTATGAGAGTGAAATTGACAAACTTATGCCTGATGGAATCTCTGCTGAAGACAGTATTGATATGGTAGAGCAATATATTAATACTTGGGCTCTAAATGAGTTGATGCAGAGAAAAGCCAAATCAGAATTGACAAAGAGTGAAAAGAATATTTCCGATGAGATAGAGGAGTTCAAGAGGAATATTTATCTATTCAGATATGAGAAACTCTACATTGAAGAACGTCTTGATACAGTTGTAACTGCCAATGCAATAAGTGATTATTACAAAGAGCACAGTAAAAACTTTACAACTGAGGAGTCCATAGTCAAAGGCCGTGCGATTAGAATTTCAAGTAATTCTCCATATTTTGAGATGTTGAAAGATGAATTTGAACGTTCAGGTTCCACACTCTCTTCGGATACAAAGGATCATTTCATAACACTTTCTGAAAAATATTTTGATTTCAGTTCAAACTGGACCGCTGTCTCTGTTGCAGCGAGGACAATAGGCCTTGATCAGGGTAGATTTGAGGATGGGATTGTAATTGGTTCAAGTTATGAAATACCTATTGATGGTATGTATTATCTTATTTACATTACGGATTACGTACCATCTGGTGAAATAACCCCATTGGATTATAATTCAGAGTCAATCAGACAGATAATCATAAGTAAGAGAAAACAGGAGCTGCTTTCTACGCTGGAGAGTGATGTTCTATCTGAAGCGACTGCAAAAAAGAGACTCAAGATATACGATAAGTAGTAAATTATATGAGAAGATTGTCATTTTTGATACTGATTGTTTTTTCAGTAATCCCTTTTACTTCATTTGGCCAAAAATATGAGAACGGATTGGTCGAGAAGAGTGTTGCACTTGTTGGAAATGATGTAATAATGATTTCCGATATAGAAAATGAGGCCCAAATGATGCGTGCAAGAGGGTATGCTGTAGATTTCAATGCCAGATGTAGTATCCTGGAATCCCTCTTGACAGCTAATCTCTATTTGACTCAAGCGCGATTGGATTCAATTGTTGTCAGTGATGCTACTGTCGAAAGCAATCTTACATCTCATGTAAATGATGTGGTTACATCCCTGGGTGGAGAGAAGGAGGTAGAAGCCTACTTCGGAAAGCCAATGTATAAACTGAAAAATGAGTGGAGAGAGACGATACAGGAGCAATCCTTAATACAGGAGATGCAACGTACTGTAACTGGAGATATTCCAAAATTGACACCAATTGACATAAAAGAATATGTTGAGAAAACCCCTGAAGAGGATCTTCCTATTATTCCAACAAAGTATAGAATCAGACAGATCGGTATCTATCCGGATCGCGAAGCCGCTGCAATGCAAGTTAGAGAGAAATTGTTGGGATTGAGAGAGCGTGTTATCAATGGTGAAAAATTTACCACATTGGCACGTATGTATTCACAGGACCCAGGTAGTGCTACAAAGGGTGGTGAATTGGGTATGGCTCCACGTTCTATCTTCTGGCCGGAATTCTCTGATGCTGCTATGGCGTTAAAAGTTGGTCAGGTTTCACAGGTTGTTGAAACTCCAGACGGATTTCACATCATTGAGCTTATATCAAGAGAAGGGGATATGTTCAATGCCCGTCATATTCTAATAAAGCCTACCTATACAAGCGCTGATAGAGAGAAGGCTTTTAATACACTCGACAGTGTCAGAACATTGATTGTGGCAGACAGCATCAGTTTCGTCAATGCTGCCAAGATCTATTCGGAAGAGAGAAAGACTGCAACAAGCGGTGGTCTTATGGCGGATGAATATACAGGGTCTTCATACTTCGAAAAGGACCAGCTTAAGCCATCTGATTACAATATGTTGAGAACCATGGAGGTGGGAGAGGTGTCTGAACCATTCGAATCTGTGGATAATGAAGGACGTAACGGTAATACCCTATACAAGATTCTCTATTTGGAAAAAATTATCCCATCTCATGTCGCAACCTTCGAGGATGACTATAATGAGTTGATCGATGAGGTCAATAATGCCAATGCTATGGCTGCAATAGAAGATTTCTTGGATGAAAAGATTAAGAGCACATATATTGTAATTGACCCACTTTTCCAAAAATGTAATTTTGAGAGACAGGGTTGGATAAAATAGTCTGAATGACACTTCGAAAATTCGTCGGAACCATATTGTTGCTATGTTTGGCATCTATGACTCTCTTTGCGCAAAAGAGGTCAGAGCAGGACAGTCTTGTCAGACTTCTTCAGGCCAACAGTGCTCGCCAATATGAACAATATGGAATGAATTTTCGAGAAGTGATTGGTACACAAGCTACTTTCCTCCACAATAATACATATCTTCTTTGTGATTCCGCTTCTTGGAATGTAGATGCCGGATTGATTGAGGCATACGGAAATGTCCAATTGATTCAGGATCAGACTTGTCTGAAGAGCGAGATGCTTACTTATGTCGTTGATGATAATCTGGCGAAGTTCAGAGGCGGTATAGTAGAGCTTACCGATAAGGATGGTAATCTATTGAGAACCAATCAGTTAGATTATAATACGAAAGACAGTGTGGCACTCTTCTATTATGGTGGTGCGATGAAGGATGTAGAAGGGAATGTCATGGAGAGCTTACGAGGAACTTATGATTCCAAAATCAATATCTTCACATTTGAAGAACGTGTTGAGATGTATGCAGATTCATCCTATTTGAAGAGTGATATAGTGCGCTATATGACCAAGGAGAAGCGTGCTTACTTCAGTGAAAATACATATGCTTGGAGAGGTGATGGTTTCGTAAAAGCTAATGGCGGCTGGTATGATACAGAGAATAAAATCCTGAGTTTCAACAACGATGTATTCATGGATGATCCGGATTATGAGGCTTGGGCCAATGAGGTATATTACTATAGGGACAGCTCTTTCGTTGAGATGAGGGACCATGTGCAGATCCTTGATACGACTGATAAAATTATACTTCTTGCCCATAAAGCCATGTATGATCAGGAGAGTGGATTTGCCACCCTTACTGATGATCCTGCTGTCGTATTCTATGGTGAGAATGAGAATCATGAAGTTGATACCCTCTATATGAGAGCGGATTCACTTTTGTTTTCTTCTAAGAAATTATCGGAAATACCTGAAGAGGAGGTTAATGAGGCGAATAAGCGGAAATCGGATATGTTGTATGACTCGTTGTCCGAACAGCGTAAAGAGCAGGAAAAGAAGCGTCAGGAGGAGTGGGTAAACAAGATGAAGGAGTATGGTAAGCTCCCTCAAGATTATGATATTAATGATCCTGATGGCTCTAAAAAGCGTGCCGAGGATAGTCTGGCGCGGGTACAAGCCATTTCAGACTCTCTGGCGAAATTGCCTCCTACAGTTGACACATCGCAGCTGGCTGAACTTCAAGTAGATACACTCTCTAATAATCTTGCTGTAATTGATACAATCAATCCTGCTGATACTACAATGATCAGATATCTTAGGGCCTTCCATGATGTGAGATTGTATCGTTCTGATATTCAGGCGCGGTGCGACTCTCTGATATTCTGCGAATTGGACTCCATAGTGCGAATGTTCACCAGACCTGTCTTATGGAATGCTGAAAAGAATCAGCTATCATCCACTTCGATGCAGCTATTGATGCAGGATGGGAATGTGACCCGTGGGGCTATGCTCGAGGAAGCCATGATTACCACGCAGGAGGATACGCTGCACTATAATCAGATCAAGGCCACTGAAATGGCTGGCTATTTCCATGAGAATCAATTATATAGATTTGATGCATTAGGTGGGGTGAGTGCTGTTTTCTACCTTGTTGAGAATAATGCTCTGACTACATTGAATATGAAAGAGGCGCGCTCTATGACTGCTGTTATCAAGAATGGGAATGCAGAAAAATTGTTATATACGGAGACGATAAAGAGTGATGCCTATCCTATAACTGAGTTGGCTATTGAAAAACAGAGATTGAAAGGTTTCGAGTGGAGAGGTGATGAGAGACCGGTAACTCGCTATGATATTACGGACAGAGAGCTAAAAGAGAGTGAAAGAGACCGGTATACCAACATAACTATGCCGACGTATCGTTATGTGAACTATTATTTTGATAATATGATGCTCAAACGGGCTCGTAATGCATATTAATAAGTAATCATAAAATCGAAAATAATTTTTTAGTATGAAACAGTGTTTAAATCTCATTTTTGCTGCTTTAACTATTTCTCTAATGACAGCATGTAGTGCTAAAGAGTTGCCAGTCGAGTTAATCAATGGTGATGCTGCACTTAAGACTTTCCAAACTCCTAGTGGTGAACAACTTGGTGTTGAACTTATAGGACACGGCTCTGTTCGCTTTACTTTTAATGACAAGAATTTCTTTGTAGATCCATATAGCCAGGCAGGTGACTACTCAACTTATCCTGCGGCTGATATCGTTTTCATCTCTCATAGTCATCCCGACCACTATGATGTTAAGGCTTTGGATTGCATCGCAGATGAGAATACTCCATTTGTTATCTCTCCGACAGTTCCTCAATATAATGGCAACTGCACAGTTGTAAAAGCTGGTGACAGCTATGATTTCGAAGGTGTTCATATAGATATCGTTGAGGCATACAATTTCCCTAGTGAAGATCCTAATGCAAGAGTATATCACCCTCAGGGAGAAGGTGTAGGTTTTGTATTCAATTTCGGTGGATGTAAAGTTTATGTAGCTGGTGATACTGAACCAACTCCTGAGATGTTGGCTTTAACAGGACTGGATATTGCATTTTTACCAAAGAATGTTCCATATACAATGACTGACGAACAATTTGTTGATGTTGTTAACTCGCTTAAACCTAAGTACTTGTTTACATATCACTTCTTTGAGCCTCTAAGCGAGACTTATGCTGATGGTATTGATGCATCTGTAACTGTTATGAATTAATAATTGTTAACATGTACAACGATTTTCAAAAATATTTGTCAGATGAACTGCAGTCTATAGAAGAGGCTGGTCTATATAAGCATGAAAGAGTGATTACCTCGGCGCAACAGGCTGCCATTAAGGTAAATACTGGGAAAGAGGTCTTGAATTTCTGTGCTAACAACTATCTTGGCCTTGCTAACAATCCTGAACTTATCAAAGCTGCGAAAGCCGCAATGGATAACCATGGATATGGGATGTCATCAGTACGTTTCATTTGTGGGTGTTCGGATCTTCACAAGGAGCTGGAAAAGAAAATCTCTGAATTTTTTGGTACCGAAGATGCTATTCTGTATGCTTCATGCTTCGATGCTAATGGCGGCGTTTTTGAACCACTTCTTAATGAACAGGACGCTATTATATCAGATTCATTGAATCACGCATCCATTATTGATGGTGTCCGCCTATGTAAGGCTCAACGCTACAGATATGCCAATGCGAATATGGATGAGTTGGAAAATTGTCTCAAACTGTCGCAGGTACAGCGCTTCAGATTGATCGTAACTGACGGTGTCTTCTCAATGGATGGCAATGTCGCTCCTCTTGACAAGATATATGAGTTGGCACAAAAATACAACGCAATGGTGATGGTGGATGAGTCACACTCTGCCGGTGTTGTAGGAAAGACTGGTCGTGGTACTACTGAACAGTTCAATCTTCGCGGTAAAATAGAGATACTTACTGGGACTCTTGGCAAGTCATTCGGTGGTGCAGTGGGTGGTTTCACTACTGGTAAAAAAGAGATAATAGATATGCTAAGACAGAGATCCCGTCCATACCTGTTCTCTAATTCAATTCCTCCGATGGTAGCTGCTGCCGGTATCAGAATGTTTGAGTTGATGAGTGAAACAAATGCCCTTCAGGACAAGCTTCATTCAAATACTGAGTATTTCATCTCTAAGATGAAGGCTGCAGGTTTTGATATCAAACCAACACAATCCGCTATCTGTGCCGTAATGCTATACGATGCCAACCTTTCACAGGATATGGCTGCCAGATTGCTTGATGAGGGTATTTATGTTACAGGTTTCTATTATCCTGTAGTACCTAAAGGTTTGGCAAGAATCCGTGTTCAGGTATCTGCTGGTCACGATAAAGAGCATCTTGACAAATGCATAGCTGCATTTACCAAGGTTGGTAAAGAGCTTGGCGTAATAAAATAATTATTGTGTCATGAAACGACTCCTCCTATTAATATCACTTATTCTCCTATCAATCTCCATCTACGCACAGAATCCTGTTAGCTGGCAGGCAAGTGTGGAGAAGAGTGGAGAGAATAGCTATGATATCATTTTTACAGCTACAATCGAACGTGGCTGGCATCTATATGATATGGGGCCTTATGAAGGTGGCCCCAATGCTACTGAATTTACATTCAATCTTGATGATAGAGCGGAATTGGTGGGAGGTGTTGAGTATAAAACAGAACCGATCAAGACATTCGATGATATCTTCGAAATGAATATCGGTTATTTCGAGAAGAGTGCCCTATTTGTTCAAAAAATAAAAATCAGTGGAGATTCAAAAGTGAATGCCACAGTTGAGTGGATGGCTTGTAACAATAACAGCTGCATCCCACCATCTGATATGGATTTCACATTTGATCTTAAAGCTGATAGGAGCGAATCCTCTCCAATGAATCAGGAGATTGATGTTACTGCTAGGGATGCTATTGAAGAACAAATAGAATCAATTGAACCTGATGATTCTGAATTGTATCAGGATGATGATATTACTCCAAGTAGTACAAGGAAAGAATCTTCCACCATTTGGATATTGATTTTGCAGGCAATTGCATGGGGCCTTGCGGCACTGGTGACACCTTGTGTATTCCCTATGATACCGATGACTGTGTCATTTTTTATAAAAGGTTCTGAAAATAAAGCTCTTGGCAGATTACGGGCCAGTATGTACGGTCTGTTTATAGTATTATTATATACTGTTCCAATAGCGGTTTTAATTATTCTAACACGAGTTATCGGTGGAGATTCTGTCACCCTTGACATTTTCAACTGGCTTGCTACCCATTGGATTCCGAATCTGCTGTTCTTCATAATTTTTATGCTCTTCGCAGCATCATTTTTCGGTGCCTTTGAGATTGTCCTTCCAAGTAAACTGGTCAATAATAGTGATAAGAAGAGTGAAAAGAAGGGGCTTGGTGGCGTTTTCTTCATGGCGTTGACTCTTGTGCTTGTATCATTCTCCTGCACAGGTCCAATCGTTGGTACAGTATTGATTAAATCCACTTCCGGAGAGTTTTGGACCCCGATATTGACAATGCTTGCCTTCTCCGTTACATTTGCATTGCCATTTACTCTGTTTGCGTTGTTCCCTGGCCTATTAAAGAATCTTCCAAAGAGTGGAGGTTGGCTGAATAGCGTTAAGGTTTCCCTAGGTTTCATAGAGATTGCACTCGGTCTGAAATTCTTAAGTGTCGCTGATCAGACATATCAATGGGGAATATTGGACAGGGAGGTATATCTGGCTATTTGGATTGTTGTGTTTGCTTTATTGGGTTTCTACCTTCTTGGTAAATTGAGATTCAAAAATGACTCACCTCTTGAATACATTTCAGTAACAAGACTGGTATTGGCGATTGCTTCATTTGCCTTTGTTGTATATATGTTACCGGGGATGTGGGGAGCCCCACTAAAAGCTATCTCTGGCTATCTACCTCCACTTCAAACACAGGATTTCGTTTTAGGAGGGCAGAATAAAGAGATTCAATATGTTTATTCCAATGACTCCTTCCCAGAGCATGTCAAGTATGAAAACAGCGGATTGGAGCTTCCTTTGGGACTGCAGGGTTTCTTCGATCTGGATGAGGCTGAAGCTTACGCTGAATCGGTTGGGAAGCCTCTGTTTATCGATTTTACTGGTCTTGGTTGTATGAATTGTCGTGAAATGGAGGCCAGAGTCCTTTCAGATCCCGAGATACTTCAGATGCTGAAGTCCGATTATGTTGTCGTCTCTCTCTTTATGGATGACAAGAGAGTTGAGGTGGATCCTTCGGACTGGGTAGTAACCGATGCCGGCAAGACACTTAAGACACTTGGAAAGATCAATTCATACCGAGCATTGAAAGAGTTCGGTATCAATTCCCAACCATACTACTTCATCAAGGGCCATGGCCGTATCCTAGTAGAGCCAAGAGCATACGATTTGGATGTTGAGGCATTCAGGGATTTTCTGAAAAACGGCATTCTATCCTACTAATTTTACGATATAGGTACGATTTTTGTAAGGCTATTGCGTTTTACATGCTATATTTGTGGCTTTATTTCCATGGAGTAGTACTCAGTCTCGTCAGAGTCTCTTCATGGATGGTTATTTTTTATTGTTGAAATGAAGAAAAAAGAAATGAAGAGAGCTATCTTTTTGATGACACTGACATTTTTGTCAGTAAGTCTAATGGGGCAGGAGAAGATGTCTTTGTCGCTACAAGATGCTAAGGCATATGCAATTGAGCATAATGTTACTATTCAGAATGCAGCATTGGATATCAAGAATGCAGAGGCATCCAGATGGCAGAGTATTGCCAGTATGTTACCTCAGGTAAGCGCAGGAGTGGATTATTCCAATATGATGGGATATAAGATGAATCTTGGTGGAATGACCATCGCAATGCCGCCTTCTGCAACGATGACAGTTTCTACAGCTATTGCATTTACAGGTGCGCAAGTAATTGCAATACAATTGGCCAATATATCTAAGACAATGGCCGATATTACTTTACAACAGAGCGAACAACAGATAACGAATCAGGTGGAGAGTATTTATTACTCAATTCTGGCTACTGAAGAGAGTATAAAACTACTTAAACAGAGCCAGGAGAGTATGATCAGACTTCGTGACATGACTTTGAAGTCTGTGGAGGTCGGTGTTACTGAAGAGACAGAAGCTGAAAAACTTTCAGTTCAAGTCGCTACTATGGATAACTCCATCCGCTCAACGGAACGTGTTCTTGAGCTGGCGTATAATTCATTGAGGCTTCAACTTGCCATTGCACCGGATACTGAGATTGAATTGACAAATACTCTGGATGATCTGGTTAATCTTGGCGCTATTACCGAGATAATGAACGATGAGTTCAATATTGAGAATAATTACAGTTACAAGTTGCTGAAAGAATCAACCGATCTATCCAAGAAGCAGATTTCACTTGCTGGATGGAACTATGGCCCTACAATCAGCGTTGCTCACCAATATTCAAAGAAGGAGTATTTCAGTGATGAAATGACAATGAACATGACTCCTCCTAATCTCTTGGCAATCTCACTGAAAGTACCGATATTCTCAAGTTTCTCCAACGCTTCAAAGGTTAAAGCCGCCAAGAATTCTTATCAGAAGCAGCTTAATACCCTGGAGAATACGGAAGAGGCACTTCAACTGCAATATAATCAGGCACTTTTCAATTTGTCGTCTGCGATGGAGTCATTGGCGACTCAGACAGATAATGTAAATGTGACACAACGCATCTTTGATAAGACTGCCAATAAATATGAACAGGGGGTAACTTCCAGCCTGGAACTGACAAATGCCAGTACTCAACTTATTTCGGCACAGAGTGGTTACGTTCAATCATTGTTGGATGTAATTAACGCAAAATTGGCCCTTGAAGTAATATTAAACCGATAAAAATTGAGAAAAGATATGAATTTCAAAACTTTAGCAATTATTGCATTAGCTGCGACAACCGTTGTAGCATGTGGTCCAAAACAGGAAGAAGCCACAGAGGATAAAATTGAAAATGTAGAGACAACACGATTGACAAAATCATCAATATCGCGTGTACTGGATTTCACAGCAACTCTTCAAGGATATGAAACTGTAAATATTGCCCCATCAATGCAGGGCAAGATTGAACATATCTACACAGAAGTAGGTACCAATGTGAAGAAAGGTGACCTTCTGGTTAGAATGGATCAGAATCAATACAATACTGTAAAGATGAATTACAGCAATACAGAGATTGAAATCGCCAGGATGGATGCTTTGATTGCCAGTGGCTCAATTTCAAAACAGGCATATGACCAAGCTAAATTAGGATTCGATCAATTGAAGGAGAATCTTGACTTTATCACTGCAAACACTTTCGTAAAGGCTCCGTTTGCAGGTGTTATCTCTGCCAAGAATTATGAAGATGGTGAGCTCTATTCAGGTCAGCCTATCGTTGTCCTGACACAGATTACTACTTTGAAGGCAATTATCAGTATCCCTGAGAGATATTTCCCAGTTATCAGTAACGGTATGTCTGTTGAAATGACGACAGATATCTACCCGGATGAGGTTTTCAAAGGGACAATTGAGATTGTTTATCCAACAATTGATGCCGCAACTCATACTTTCAAGGCTAAAATCAGAATCCCTAATTCAAATCTGAAACTTCGTCCAGGTATGTTTGCAAACGCTTCTATCGCAATGGGTTCTGATGAGGTTATTACAGTACCGTTCCAATCTGTTCAGAAGATGGTGGGATCAAATGATCGATATGTTTTTGTTAATGAGAACGGGACCGCCAAACGTATTTTTGTAACACTTGGCCAACGTTTCGATGATACTATTGAGATTATCAGCGATGAGATATCTGAAGGGATGCAAGTTGTAACTTTAGGACAGGCAAAACTTGTAGATGGCGCTAATATGAATGTTGTAAAGGAGAACTAACATGAGTATTTATAAAACAGCGATACAGAAGCCGGTTACAACGGCTCTGATATTTGTAGCGGTTTTGGTTATCGGACTCTACTCATTGTCAAGGTTGCCGATTGACCAATTCCCTGAGATGGATGCTCCGTATGTCACAGTGATGACTACTTATGCAGGAGCTAATGCCAGTGAGATAGAGACGAACGTTACCAAGTTGATTGAGAATACTTTGAGTAGCGTTGAAGGTCTGAAGGATATGACCTCAAGTTCTCGTGATAACATGTCTGTTGTCAGTCTTGAATTGGAGTGGGGGTCGGATATTGATGAGGCGACGAATGATATTCGTAGTTATATCGATATGATAAAAGATAGGCTGCCGGATAATTGCAGCAATCCTATCATTTTCAAGATGAATACAAGCATGATGCCTGTAATCCAATATGCATTTACTGCAGATGAATCATATCCTGGATTGGAGAAGATGCTGAATGATGATATCATTCCTCGTCTGAACCGTATCAACGGTATTGGTAGTGTCTCATTGACAGGTGCCCCGGATCGTTATGTCTATGTAGATATCGATCAGGAGAAGATAGATGCTTATGGTATTCCTTTGGAGAGTGTCGGTTCTGCAATCAGTGCAAACAACTTGAACCTGTCATCCGGCAGCGTTAAGATGGAGAATGAGCAGTATCAGTTGCAAGTTCGCAGTGAATATGAACAGAGTAAGGATATCGAAGATATTATTGTTGCCAATTTGGCCACAGGTCCTATCTATATCAAGGATATTGCTACTGTAAAGGATACAATAAAAGATGTTACTTATGATGAGAAGTTCAACGGACGCGAGGCTGTTCGCTTGGCTGTTTCCAAGAAATCAGGTGCAAATACTGTTCAAGTTTGTTCCGATGTAATAGCTGAGATGAACAAAATATCGAAGGGACTGCCATCAGATGTCTCAGTGGATATGTTGTACGATTCATCCGAGGATATTAAAGATTCGATCAACTCATTGGAAGAGTCTATTCTATATGCTCTTTTGTTCGTTGTTATCGTAGTATTCTTCTTCCTTGGAAAGTGGAGAGCGACAATCATCATTTCATTGACAATCCCTATCGCCCTGATATGTGCATTCATATATTTGTTGTTTGTGGATAGTTCGTTGAACATCATTTCACTTTGTTCATTGACTGTCGCAATCGGTATGGTTGTGGACGATGCTATTGTTGTGTTGGAAAACATTACCCGACATATTGAAAGAGGTGCCAGTCCACGTGATGCAGCTGTTTACGCTACTAATGAGGTTTGGACGTCAGTTATTGCAACTACTCTTGTAATCGTTGCAGTATTTGTTCCTCTTACTATGTTGAACGGTATGGCCGGTATCCTGTTCAAGGAGCTTGGATGGATTGTGACCATCGTAGTTTGCGTATCTACACTTTGCGCAATTTCACTGACTCCAATGCTTGCATCTCAACTTCTTAAATCCAAGAGGGTCAGAATCAATGAGAGAGGCGAATTGGAAGAGGTCGCTGTGAAGCACGATTGGTATCAAAAATATGTAGTTGGATTCCTAAACAAAGTAGATGCTGCCTACGCCAAATTACTTCATTGGTGTTTGAAGCATAAGGGTTTGACTATTTTTATCGCTGTTCTTTTCTTCGTTGGCTCTCTGATTCCAGCATTTGCAGGGAAGATTGGTACAGACTTCATGGCTGAGAGTGATGATGGACGTATCTCTGTAACTGTAGATTTGGAGCGTGGTACCAGATTGGAGAAGACGCTTCAGACTGCAAGAACTCTTGAAGCTAGATTCCTTGAGATTGCACCTGAAATAACCAATATCTCTACGTCGGCAGGTAGCAATGATGCTACAGGCTTAAGTGCATTGATGTCAAGTTCTACCAATAATAGAATCAATATGACAATCACTTGTACCAAGAAGTATGATAGAGAGCGTACAATCGATGAGATTAAAGAGGTTCTTAGAGAGGAGATGGCTCTTTATCCTGAAATAGTTGAATACAACTGTGCAAATGGTGGTATATCAATGACTTCGAATAACATCTCAGTTGAGGTTTATGGCTATGATTTTGATGAGACTAATCTCGTTGCTCAGGAGTTGCAATATGCTATTTCTCAAAATGTGAAAGGGGCTCGTGATGTCAAGATCAGTCGTGAGAAAGACCGTTCGGAATTGAAGATCATAGTTGATAAGACAAAGGCTGCCATGTATGGATTGACATCAGCTACTATTTCCACCTATGTCCGTGACCGTGTCAATGGCTTGAATGTAGGTTATTTGAAAGAAGATGGTGATGAATATGATATCCTGGTAAGATTAAAGGAGGAGAACAGAAATACACTTACTAAGATTGAGAATCTTACAATACCTACTGCTACTGGAGCTATGATTAAATTGGGTGAGGTCGCTTCTATTGAAGAGTATTGGACTCCACCTACAATCGACAGGAAGAATCGTCAGAGATATTTGACCATTGCCGTTACACCATATAAGACATCTCTTGGTGAGATTGCCGCTTCAATTCAGAGTGAAATTAATAAGGCATCGTTGCCGACAGGTGTAACCGTTATCGTGGGTGGTGCCTACGAAGATCAACAGAAGACATTCAGCGATATGGGATTGCTGTTATTGCTGATTATTGTTCTGGTATATATTGTAATGGCTTCACAATTTGAATCCCTGAAGAAGCCTGCTATTATCATGATGTCCGTACCATTTGCAATTTCCGGTGTAGTTCTGGCTCTGTTTGTGACTGGCAGGTCATTGGATATGATTGGCGCATTGGGATTTGTGATGCTAGTTGGTATCGTTGTCAAGAATGGTATCGTGCTGGTTGACTACATCAACCTTATGCGTGACCGTGGATACGAATTGAATGAAGCGATTGCGCTCTCTGGTGCATCCCGTATCCGTCCAGTATTGATGACTGCATTTACAACCCTTCTTGGTATGCTTCCTATGGCATTGAGCCAAGGTCAGGGAGCTGAGATGTGGCAACCTATGGGTATTGTCGTAATCGGCGGTTTGCTTGTCTCTACATTGGTAACATTGATTATTGTCCCTGTTCTGTATGGCTTTATGAGTAAGGGCAGTGACCGCGATAAAGAGGCGAAAGCAAGAAAAGAGTATTTGTTTATGCAGATTAAAAACAATTAAGGTATATGAAGAGTGTTTTTATAGTATTCAATCAGGCGAATACATCACGTGTAGAATTTATGCTTGACGAGCTTGGAGTACGTGGTTTTACCTTCTTCGAGCAGATTCAGGGTCGAGGTTCCGTAGATGGTGAACCTCGCCGTGGGACTCACACTTGGCCTGAAATGAACTCGGCAGTAATGACAGTTGTCGAGGATTCTAAGGTGGATATTCTATTGGACAATGTAAAAAAATTGGATATCAGTAATAAGGAAGTTGGCGTAAAAGCCTTCGTTTGGAATATTGAACAGATGGTTTAAATAATCAAAAATATTCTTATCTTTAAGGGTTCAAATACTTATTAATTATGGCACAGAAAATTAGTGATTCAAATTTTGACACCATTATCGCTGAAAATCAAGCAGTCATGGTTGATTTTTGGGCAACATGGTGCGGACCATGCAGAATGATTGCTCCTATAGTAGATGAATTGTCTGAAGAGTATGCTGGTAAGGTCTTTATTGGTAAATGTGATGTAGATGAGAATGGTGATGCTCCAATGAAATACAGCATTAGAAATATTCCAACACTGCTCTTCTTCAAAAATGGCGAATTGGTGGATCGTCTTGTCGGTGCCGTTTCCAAAAGTGATATCGCGGCAAAACTGGACGCCATTAAATAATTTTAAATAGAGATGAAGCGTTTATTAAGCAAAATTGTAGTTGTTTGTGCTCTTGTTTTTGGGCTGACAACTACAGCATCTGCTCAGGGTGTGTTCATTAAAGCCGGTTTGACTTATGGACAATCTGTATCTGAGTTTAAGGATATTGATGTAGGTAACTATACAGGATGGCAACTCGGTGCCGGATTCCAAACTGAACCTGTATTCGGTTTTTCACTACAGCCAGAGTTGGTATATACTGTAAGAGGTGCGAAAATCGGAGATTTCGGAGACGTTAGGATGTCATATGTTGAAATTCCTGTAAATATTCAATGGGGAATTGACCTTGTGGCTTTGAAACCATTTATATTTGCATCTCCATTTGTTGGCTACAATGTTAAGAATGCCGTAGGTAAGCAGGTTGAAACTTTGAAGGACGTACTTGATGAATCCAAGAAGTTTGAGTATGGTATCGGGCTTGGTGCCGGGTTAGAATTGGGCCGACGTCTTCAAATTACTGTTAAACATGATTGGAATTTCGGCAATGTCAACAGTTGGAGTGAATATGTTTCCAATGTAAAGGGTGTATCCCGTTCAACAGGAGGAGTCATAGTAACTTTAGGTTTAAAATTCTAATTTTGTACAATTCAATAAAGAACTATCTTGCTGAGGACTGGACTGCTTTTGAACAGCAGTTTAAGTCCTCACTTGTTTCCTCTGTACCGCTGATGCAGAAGATTAATGATTATCTTCTGGAGCATAAGGGGAAGCAGTTACGTCCCATTTTGGCATTTTTGTCTGCAAAGGCTCTGACCGGGGTGGTTAATGAGAATGTAATCAGATGCGCAACATCGTCTGAGATACTTCATATGGCGACATTGCTTCATGATGATGTGGCCGATAATTCTGAGTTGAGAAGAGGGAATCCGACAGTGATGTCATTATATTCTCCTACTACAGCTGTATTGGTTGGTGATTTCTGGCTTTCCAAGGCGATTGAGGAGATTTTTAATTATTGTGAAAAGAGAACTTTGGCACTCTTCTCAAAGTGTTTGCAGGACCTTGCTGAGGGAGAGATTTTCCAATTATCCAAAATTGCAAATTTGGATATGTCTTTTGATGATTACAGACATATTATTTTTTGCAAGACTGCTTCATTGTTCCGTACGGCAATCTTGTCCGGTGCCTATAGCGTCGGAGCGCCTGAGAGCGATTGTGAGATAATGGATGAATATGCCAATCATTTGGGTTTGGCTTTTCAAATGATGGATGACATCATGGATTATGATGTTGAAAACAAAACAGGTAAGCCGGTTTATCAGGATATTGCTGAGCACAAGATTACTTTACCACTTCTTTGCGCTTTCGAGGAGGCAACTCAAGATGTGATTTCGAAGGTGAAAAGCTATATGATAGCTGAACAAACGAAAGAAGTTGCTACATTTGTAAATGATTATCATGGAATCGAGAGATCATATGAAATATTAAAGCAAGAGGTTGAACTGGCTAAGAGCGCCGTTTCTAAACTTGCTGACAGTCAGGCTAAGGTTTTTTTAATCTCCATTGCTGACAGTATGGTCTCAAGAAGATCTTAATTGATTACTAATATGAAACAATACGATTGTTCCCGTGGCTGTGAAACTGAAAGAACAACACAGGGAGAGCTTAAAATAAAATATCATCAGGGATGTTGCAAGTTAAATGCAACTGATTGGCTTGATGGAATCAATCAGGAGAGTTGTAAAGATCTCTTTGAGGTGCGCTTTAAGAATACTCGCAAGATTGTTTTTCGTAATACTTCCGGACAGCTTATTAAGAAAGGCGATTTAGTTGTCGTAGAGGCTACAAATGGTCATGATTTGGGTATTGTCACACTTGAAGGCCCGGTGGTAATCAGACAATTGGCACGTCACAGAATCGACCCTGAGACGTTTGAGTTCAAAAAGATCTTCAGAAAAGCCAAGATTCTGGATATTGAGAGATGGCAGGAAGCAATTGCACGTGAGCATAGCACAATGATTAAGGCTCGTAAGATAGCTGCTGGTCTTGGTTTGGATATGAAGATTGGAGATGTTGAATTCCAGGGGGATGGGACGAAGGCCATTTTCTACTATATCGCGGATGAACGTGTGGACTTCAGGCAATTGATTAAAGATTTCGCTGAGGAGTTCCATATAAGGATAGAGATGAAGCAGATTGGTGCACGTCAGGAAGCTGGACTGATAGGCGGTATCGGTGTTTGTGGCCAGCCACTATGCTGCTCTAGGTTTATGGCTGATTTTCAGTCTATTACAACGGCTGCTGCAAGGTGCCAGGATCTCTCTCTTAATCCACAGAAGCTTGCAGGGCAGTGTAGCAAACTAAAATGCTGCATCAATTATGAGGCCTCTGCCTACGTGGATGCTCAGAAGCATATCCCAGAGTTGAAGGGACCTATCGAACTTCAAGACGGCTTCGCATATTTAGTTAAGACTGATATCCTAAGGGGTAAACTGTTCTTCTCATATGAAAAGGGCAATCTTTCCAATTTGGTAGAGCTGTCAATACAAGAGGTTCGTGATATTTTGAACCAGAATAAGAAGGGAATAAAGCCTGTTTCGCTATTGGAGAAGGGCTCTGACAAGGGTGAGAATGAATTCATCAGTGCCGTAGGGGATGGCAGTATCACCCGTTTTGACAGTGAAAAGAAAAAGAAGAATAAACATAAACACAAGCATCACTCCAACAATGGCAATCAGCAAAGCAATAATCAATAATGCACTTGTATTACTGTTTTTCTGTGTTCTTACAGGGTGTGAGAAGCCTATTGATTCGAGTAGCTATATCATGAGAGACCCTGTGGCTTCACCGGATCTTCACAAGTATATTATACAGTTTGAGATGGATTCTACCATTGTGTATAATACATCCATTTTTTGTACCATGGATAGAGATCTAATCGAAGGGAATGAGATAGATATGGATGTTACTCTTGTTTCCCCAGATGGGAAAAAGTATGGAGAAAGCATTGCATTACCATTGATAGAGAGTGGCCAGATTAAATATACAAAGAAAAATGGTACTCAAATAGAGATGGAGTGGCCTTATAGAGAGGATGTATCAACAGAGAGCTCAGGTGTTTGGAGTATAATTTTTAATTTACCGAACCCTCTTCAAGCAAGAGGAGTTTATGGCGTAGGTTTTTCTTGCAATGGGGAAAGATAAATTAAGGAAATTTGCTGAAAATGAGACATTTCGTTGTCTTATTCAGCCTACTACAGAACAGGTGTTGAATACTGATCACCCGATTAAGGGCAGATGGGCAGAGCAGATGTTCGGTAACTCCAATCCTATTGTTCTGGAACTTGGTTGTGGGAAAGGTGAATATACTGTGGCCTTGGCTGCCAAATTCCCTGATATGAACTTCATTGGCGTCGATATCAAAGGGGCAAGATTGTGGAAAGGTGCGAAGTATGCTACGGAACACAATATGGGTAATGTGGCATTCCTAAGGACAAGGATAGAGTTTATCAACTCTCTGTTCGCCTCAAATGAAGTATCCGGGATTTGGATTACATTCGCTGACCCTCAATTGAAGAAACCGCGTAAACGCCTTACTAGTCCACTTTTCTTGGAAAGATACCGTCGTTTCATGCCGAAGGATGGTATTATCAATCTAAAGACTGACAGCAGATTGCTGCATGAGTACACTGCTGAGGTGGCTAAGGTGAATGGATTGACCATTATTGATAAGAATATTGACATATATGGAACTGGAAGGGCTGATGAAATTTTATCAATCAAAACTTTCTATGAATCCCACTTCCTCGATCAAGGTTATCAGATAACATATCTTTCCTTCAAATTGGACTCAGATAATCCATTTGTGGAACCTGATTGGGATGAAACCCCGTATATGCATGCACCTAGACAACTAAATTCCCGATAATATGACAATTTCAAAGTATCTGATACGCTCAATCAAGTATCTAATCTATTTCGTGTTGGTCTTCGGACTAATCGTATCTATCCTCTACTTACTTGAACTTCGCAAGACTCCTGATCTTCCGATTACAAGTATGTTCCAAGAGGGATCATTGATTAAAATCGTTATTTTCTTCGTTGTAATAGCTGCAGTATATCCGGCTATCGGTTTCGCTACCCGAAGGCTTCATCTTGATATGCCTTTTGACAAGTCAGAATCGATTGTTGTCGGAGCAATGGAGAATCTTGGTTTTATTGTTGAATCTCAAACTGAAAAAGAGATTACTTTTAGGGTGAAGAAGGCTGGGATGAGGGCTTCCAGAATGTGGGAAGACAGAATAACCATGAAGTTGCTTGAAGATGATTGGGTATCTTTCGAAGGTTATAGAAAGGATCTTCAAAGAGTTTTGAGCGCAGTGGCTTATGCAATTTATAAAGTTAAAAATCCAGAGGAGGAATAGAGATGAAACAGGTAGCAAAGTTTACATTTGAGTATGAAGCGCAACTTGCTCAAGGTGCGTTGAAAGAGGCAGGTATTGAATCTCAAGTAATGAATGAGAACTCTGTCTATCCGGGTTTGAACTTCGCAGAGGTTAAACTTATGGTTAATGAAGAAGATTTTGACAGGGCTATGGAGATGATTAACCAGATGGAGTTTGAAGCCATATCGGATGATGAGTTGGAGCAACTTGCTCTCTCGTCTGAAGATGATCTTGTAGATAAAGAAGACTGCTTATAGCCCCAGCATCTGGGCTGCAGCACATAGGGCGTCGTAGAAATCGGCCCCGAAAGCTCTGATTAGAGGTTCCTTGAGAAATTTATATACGGGGAGCCTCTCTTTTTTTCCCTTCTCGAAAGCGCATTGACACAGATTCCATCTATGAAGGTTCAATGCTTTCATCCCATTGGAAAGAGTTGAAACCCTTATCGGATAGAGACTGCAGCTGATAGGTTTTTGGAATTTGCATTTTCCTTCGCAGAAAGCACGTTCGATGGCACAGAAGCAATTGCCATCCTCCATCAGAGTGTAGGCACACTCCTCCTTGTTCCCTAGAAGTGGGGTGACATAATCCCCGTCACTGTCAATTTCGTAGAATCCCACCTCTTCTATCTTTTTGATCCCTTCAGGGCTCATCTTCTTCTTGTAATTGCGATACTCTCTTTTCAGGATCCTCTCTTCTCCCTTCTCCAACGGCGCTCCACTGTCTCCCACTATACAGCATACTCCGCAACACTTCTCATAATCGCAGCAGAAAAACTCTGATAGGATCTCTTCAGATACGAGTACGTTGTTTATTTCAATTATTGAGTTGTACATGCTATATTTTTGCAAAAGTAAACAAATGTTTGTATATTTGAAATTTGTGGAATGATAATAACAAACTTATAATAAAATCATGAAGAAATTTTTTGTAACCCTTGTGGTTGTTCTACTATCTGTAGGAGCTGCTTCTGCTCAGGATCTTGAATCTTTGACAGAGGCTTATAACAATGCTGCGACATTGTTGAATGATGGAAATAAAGAGGCAGCTGTTGAGGCATTTCAAGCTGTTTTGACACAAGCAGGTGCGCTTGGTGATGAAGGCGCTGAAATCGCAACAAATTGTAAAGGTGTGATTCCAGATCTTCTTCTTTCAATTGCAAAGGGTAAAGCAAATGACAAAGCAACAGATGCTGCAGTTGATTATTTCAATAAAGCTGTTGCCGCAGCTGCTGAATATGGCAACGAAGAAGTTGCCGCTGAAGCAAAGGGTTTGATCCCTCAAGTACTTCTTCAGGCTGCTACAACTCTATTGAATGCAAAAGATTATGCTGCCGCTGCTGCTGCATATCAGAAGGTTATCGATGTTGACCCAGAAAACGGTATGGCATTCCTTCGTATGGGTATGGCTTACGCTTCTGCAGGTAATCAGGATTCAGCTGTAGCTGCTCTTGAAAAAGCTGTTGAATTCGGTCAGGCTGACAATGCTAAGAAACAACTTTCAAATATCTTCGTTAAGGCTGCCGCTGCTGCTCAGAAGGCTAAAGACAACCAAGGCGCTTTGGAAGCTGCACAGAAATCAGTTGAATATCTTGATAATGCAACTGCTCAGAAACTTATCGGTATCACAGCTCTTGCACTTAAACAAAATGCTGTAGCTGCTGAAGGTTTTGAGGCTTATCTGGCACAGACTCCAGACGCAAAGGATAAAGTACAAATTACATATCAGCTTGCAACTGCTCTTCTTGGCGCTGGCCAGAATGATAAAGCTTGCGGTTACTTCAAACAAATCGCTGATGATGCTCAGTTCGGAGAAGCTGCCAAGTATCAAATTACAGTTTTGAAATGCAACTAGAGCTTTTAGCTCCGGCAAAAAATAAAGAAATCGGTATCGCAGCCATCGACTGTGGTGCCGATTCTATTTATATTGCAGGCCCTTCATTCGGTGCTCGTGAGGCGGCAGGCAATTCAGTTGAGGATATTGCTGAACTTGTGAAATATGCTCACAGGTTCGGTGTCCAAATATTTACAGTAGTCAACACTATAATATATGAGGATGAGCTGGCATCGGTTGAAAAACTGATTTGGCAACTCTATGATGCAAAAGTTGATGCTCTTATCATTCAAGACCTTGGACTGTTGAAGCTGAACCTTCCACCAATAAGGCTTTTCGCATCTACTCAGACCTTCATCAATAATCCGGATCAAGCGAGATTTCTTGAATCGCTTGGATTTGAGAGGCTTATTCTGGAGAGGCAAATGTCATTGGACCAGATAAGAGCAGTAAGGAGTGCTGTAAGCTGTGATCTGGAATTCTTCGTTCATGGAGCATTATGCGTTTCGTATAGTGGGCAGTGTTATTTAAGCAGATGTATTACTGGTCGCAGTGCCAACAGGGGAGAGTGCGCACAAGCTTGCAGGAGTCGGTATGATCTTGTTGATGCTGATGGGACGATACTTCTTGAAGACAGGAGCATTCTATCATTGAAGGATTATAAACTTGATAATCATATCGCTGACCTGGTTGATGCAGGTATCTCTTCGTTTAAGATTGAGGGTAGACTTAAGAATGTCTCTTATGTTAAAAATGTAGTCAGACACTATAGGAATGTAATTGATGATTATTTGGCCCAACATCCAGAACATACGAAATCCTCTTTTGGTTCAATAAATGGAGGCTTCACTCCTGATATATATGCAACATTCAATCGTGGCTACACAGATTGCTTCATTAACGGAGAGAAAGGCCAGTGGAGTTCTGCAGATGCGGCAAAGTCTCTAGGCGAGTTTATTGGTGATATCCAGAGGGTTCAAGGCAATAGGGTGACAATCAATACGGCCGTTGAGCTATCGAATGGCGATGGATTGGCCTTTATAACATCGGATAACCAGGTAATCGGATTTCGGGCTGATGTTGTTCAGGGAACAACTGTCCAGATAAAAGATGCATCAAAGCTCTCAAAAGGGCTGAAAGTCTATCGTAATCTTAATATTAAATTTGAACGGGAACTGGAGAAGAGTGTCCCAAAACGATTGATAAATGTTGAAGTAGAATATTCAACTGCCAATGGGAAGACCGTTTTCAAAGCTACGGCAGAGAGTGGTAAAAGAGCAGAGATCGCATTTGATGAGAGTGCAGAATTGGCAACCAAGAAGGATCAGGCTCTTGCATCACTTTCAAATCAGATAGATAAGATATCGGAACCATATATCTTCCATTTAGGAAGAATGGATTATGATAATGTTTATTTCTATCCAGCTTCATTTATAAACTCTATTCGGCGTTCGCTTGCCGCAAAGTTGGATGAAATTGATTATGAAGGTAAAAAGCATAAGAAAGTGACAAGAAGTAGTGTCGCTGTACACGAAAGACTCACTTATAAGGCAAATGTCTCAAACAGCAAAGCAGAAGAACTCTATCGTGAGCACGGGGCAAAAGATATTGCGAAAGCTTACGAAATAGTGGCTCCGGCATCTTCCGAGGTGATGCGGACCAAGTATTGTATTAAATTTGAATTGGGATTGTGCCCAAAACAGAATCCCACTAAGAGAGTACTTGAACCTCTCTATTTGTTGAACAAAGATTATCGTTTACGACTGGCTTTCGATTGTAAAAATTGTGAAATGGTTGTAATTTTGTAATAATGAGATTTGAAGAGATAATTGGAAATGATGGGTTGAAACGTCAATTGACACAGATGGTCGATCAGAATCGTCTGGGGCATGCTATTTTGTTTCAGGAAAACCCCGGTTCCGGAGCATTGGCTTTCGCCTTGGCTCTGGCGCAATATGTCAATTGTAAAGGTCATAATGAGGGTGATTCATGTGGGGAGTGCTCATCATGTTATAAGTATAATAAGCTGATACATCCAGACTTACATTTTGTCTTCCCTGTGAATGGATCTAATCTTCTCTCTGAAACTGAGAAGAAGGCTCCCATTTCTGATTACTTTATCAATCAATGGCGACAATTATTGCTGGATAATCCATATTTTACAGAGCAGGAGCTATATGACAATATTGGAATGGAGAACAAGTCCGGTATCATCGGTGTCAATGAGGCCAAGCGTATCTTTGAGAAGCTTTCGCTCAAATCTTCCGAGGGTGATTATAAGACAATGATAATCTATCTTCCGGAACGGATGAATCAAGAGGCGTCAAACAAGCTGCTGAAGTTACTGGAAGAGCCTCCGGTTGGTACACTTTTCTTACTCGTAAGTTGCGCTGCGGAACGTCTTCTCCCTACAATTAGATCTCGCTGTCAACTCATTACCCTTATGCCTCTCTCACGTGAAGAACAGGCCAGGATTAGAACACAGTCAGTGCCGGAGGATTTCGTGGAGTTATTGGATCAACTTCTCTCTGCATCTGTTGCCAAAAGGCTGATTGATACCTTCTCTCCGTGGGAAACCTTGGCTGATTATGGAAGGGAGAAACAGAAGGAATTCTGCATCTATGCCGAATCGTTTTTAAGGAAGATGTATCTTGCATCCAATAATTTGAAAGAGATATCAGACATAACAGAGATAGAGAGCGCTGTAATCAATAAATATGTATCTGTCATCAAGCCGGATTTCTATCAAAAGGTCTTCGGCTATTTGGAGTCTGCCCTTCGTTCAATAGATGCCAATGTCAATTCCAAACTTCTTTTCTGTGATTTGGCCAATCGCTTTTATCTATCTATATAAAATTTTTTAAAAAATCGAATTACTTATTAAGAATTATTATACTTTTGCGCTTGAATTACAAAGGTTTAAAAGTAAAAGAAATAATGAAAGAAGAATTTGAAGATGGCGAACTTTATCTCGATAGAGATAGGAACGATAAGAAATCAGGCAATGGTTTCAATGAAGACAAAAGCCGTAAATTGGTTATTACATTGTCAGCAATAGCTGCAGTCCTTGTGATTGTACTAGCTGTTGTATGGATCAGCAAGGCCTCACTTGTTAAGCAGCTAAATGGTGAGAAAGATGAACTTACTGCTGAATTGGTTGGACTTCAGAACGACTATGAGACACTAGAGACATCAAATAAAGCTATCAACGATAGTTTGGCTGTTGAAAAGGAGAAGGTTAGCCAATTGATAGAGAGATTGGATCAGACTAATGCCACCAACCGTGCCAAAATACGTCAATACGAGAAAGAGCTTGGTACTTTACGTAGCATTATGAAGAGTTATATCAGCCAAATTGATTCATTGAACAACTTGAATACAAGACTTCGTCGTGAGGCAAAGGCCGCAAAAGAGGAAGCTGAACAGAATAAGACTCTTTATGAAGAGGCTCAGGCAACTGCTGATGCATACGCAAAACAGGTATCAGAAGGATCTGTTGTCAAAGGTCGTGGATTCTCTGTTGTAGCAATCAATTCATCAAATAAAACTACTGACCGCAGCAGCAGGGTAGTCAAACTTAAAGCTTGCTTGAGTTTGATTGAAAATGCTCTTGCTGAGACTGGATATAGAACTATCTACATCAGAGTTAAGGGTCCGGATGGAGTATTGATGTCAAATGACCCTTCAAATGTATTTGAACTTAATGGTGAACAATTGTTGTACTCTGCTTCAAGAGAGGTTGACTATCAAGGTGACGAGGTTGAGATTTGCATCTATTTCGAGAGTCAGCAACAATTTGCAAAGGGTGTTTACACTGTAGATATCTACTCTAACGAGACAATGCTTGGTTCAGCAGACGTATTGTTGAAATAATGGCAGGCATCTACGTCCACGTACCTTTCTGCAACTCCTTTTGCATCTATTGTGATTTCTTCTCTGAAATCAGACCAAAAGGTTATGAAAGTTACAAAGACGCTCTCATTAGAGAGGTAGCTCTGCAAAAAGAATATTTTAAAGGAGTCCCTCCCGAAACACTATATTTCGGAGGTGGGACTCCTTCTCTTTTACCTGTTTCTGTGTTCCGGGAGATTGTTCAGGAGATTAAAACAGCATTTGGAGTCAATAGTTTTAAAGAGTTTACCATCGAGGTGAATCCAGATGATATCGTATCGAGATGCGGTAAATCTTCATCAGAAGACAAACTTTCAGAATATCTTGAGATAGGGGTCAATCGTATTTCCATGGGGGTACAGTCATTTAACGACGAACACCTGAAATGGATGAATCGCAGGCACTCCGCAAAGCAGGCAGTTTCTGCATATCAAGCCATTAGAGATGCTGGTTTCTCCAATGTTTCACTTGATCTTATTTTCGGATACCACTTACTTGATGATAGAAGTTGGGATGATAATATATCCAAGATAATTGACCTTGGTCCTGAACATGTCTCATGCTATCAAATGAGCATCGAGCCAGAGAGCGCTTTAGGAAAGTTACACTTGCAGGGAGGCTATATCGAGCCAACAGAAGAACAGTGTGCCGGTCAGTACTCAACTCTTCAGAATCGTCTCTTTGAGGCAGGTTATTGCCAATATGAGATTTCCAACTTTGCAAAACCAGGATTTGAATCAAAACATAACAGTAACTATTGGGCTAGGGCTCCATATCTTGGATTGGGCCCTGCAGCACACTCTTTTGACGGTAAGAATCAACGCTTCTGGAATGTGGCGGATATAGATCTATGGAGTTCAGATCCAACTGCCAGTCGCCAAAGTGAACTACTAAATGAGGATGATATCTTCAATGAGCAGATTATGCTTGGACTTCGTCGCTGTAAAGGGGTTAACACGGTTGAACTTGATCAATCACGATTAGCCAAAATAAAACCGGCTATAAGTAGTGAACTTAAAGCCGGCAATATATCTTTTGTTGATAATTATCTATCTATTCCTAAAGATAAACTCTTTATCTCAGACAGTATAATGTCTGAACTCTTCCTATAGAATTCCGTTAGCCTTGCAGCAAGCTACAATTGCGATAATAGCGAAACCGCCGCAAAGGATAGTTGCAACGATGTATGAGATAACTTTCCAACGTTTCAACCAAATCTTGTTGTTCCATCCGATAGTCTGGATTGCACTCCAGAAACCGTGAGTAAGGTGTAGCCAAAGGCCTACGAACCATACAAGGTATAGAACAGTAATCCAAACGCTGCTGAATGTGTTGTGCATCAATTCGTATGGGTTACCTGCCTCATTGCCTTGCCACTCTGCAAGTTGCATTTTTGACCAGAAATCAGACAGGTGAAGTGCGATACCTACGATAACGATGATGCCGAGATAGATCATATTCTTAGATGCCCAAGAGTCAGTTTTTGTCTTGTTGGCAACTGCATATCTGTTAAGTCCACCGGCAGATTTAAGGTTAGTCAGTGTTAGATAAAATGCGTAAATGATGTGTAGGATGAAACCTGCTGCAAGGACTGGAACCATAATTGATATGATACCTAATGACATGAAATCACATACTCCTTGGAATACTTTTGTACCTGGATCGAATACATAAGTAAGGTTCAAGCACATATGCAAGGTTAAAAATAGAATCAGGAACAAGCCGGTAATACTCATTATCAGCTTCTTTCCGATTGAAGAGGTAAAAATGTTTGCCATAGTTTATTTTTTATTTGTTTTTACTCATTTTATCTTGCAAAGATAACTCTAATGTTGGTAAAATCATAATATTTAATTATTTTTGTTTAATGTAAAGGTGGTATTATAACCTGTAAAAATAGTTAAAAGATGAGCTATAAAAGGATATTACTGAAACTTAGTGGAGAAGCGCTTGGTGGCGAGAAGGGTGTCGGCCTTAATGAGTCGACGATGACGGTTTTTGCTAAAGAAATTTCAGAAATTGCGAAAAATGGTGTGCAAGTCGCTATCGTAATAGGCGGCGGTAACATCTTCAGGGGTATTGCCGGTACAGAGAAGGGATTTGACAGGGTACGTGGCGATCAAATGGGTATGCTGGCTACGGTTATCAATAGCATAGGCTTGTCAGTCTTTATTAAAGAGGCTGGTGTGGATGCCGAGGTATATACAGCAACTCCAATGATGCCTATGGCCAAATATTATATGAGGGACGAGGTGGTTGATTACCTGAATCGTGGTGGTGTGGCAATAATTGCAGGTGGTACTGGCAATCCGTACTGTACTACCGATTCTGCTGCCGCTTTGAGAGCTTGTGAGATAAAGGCTGATGCACTTTTGAAGGGTACAAAAGTTGATGGTGTTTATGATAGTGACCCTATGAAGAATCCATCTGCCAAGAAGTATAAGGAATTAAGTTTCGCAAAGGCAATTGCAGATGATCTTCATGTAATGGATCAGACCGCTTTTACCATGTGTAAGGAGAATGATATGCCTATCGTTGTTTTCAATATGAACAAAAGAGGTGAGCTTGCCAAGATAGTCTCTGGAGAACCTGTAGGCACAATAGTTTCGAATAAATAAAAATTTAAAGATATGATAGAGAAATCTAAAGAAATTATCCAGGCAGCAAAGACAAAAATGTCGGCAGCTGTGAACTTTTTGGAGGAAGATCTAAAGACTTACCGTGCTGGTAAGGCCAATCCTGCAGTTTTCAATACTGTTATGGTGAATTATTATGGTAATCCTACACCAGTACCTCAGGTTTCAAGTATTACATCCCCGGATGCCAAAACTATTTTTATTCAGCCATGGGAACGCAATATGATTGCTCCTATCGAGAAGGCTATCTTGGATGCAAACCTTGGTTTTACTCCACAGAATAACGGCGAAGTCATTCGTATCAATATCCCTGCATTGACTGAAGATCGACGTAAAGAGTTGGTTAAAAAGGCAAAGACTGCCGGTGAAAATGCGAAGGTAAGTGTACGCAATGCACGTCGTGATTGCATTGACGCTCTAAAGAAACTTGTAAAAGAGGGCCTTCCTGAAGATGTTGAGAAGGATTCAGAAGCTGCTGTACAAAAAGATACAGACAATTATACAAAGAAAATCGATGAGGTTCTTGCAGCTAAAGAGAAAGAGATAATGACAGTTTAGTCATCTCTAGAGATATAAGAAATAGGGTAGGCTGTTAAGTCTACCCTATTTAGTTTCCCATCTCTCTTCTGAGATCCTTTTCTTTGATGGATTCTCGCTTGTCAAACTCTTTCTTTCCTTTGGCAAGGGCGATATTTAATTTCGCATATCCATTCTCTGCTATATAGAGTTTTGTTGCGACGATTGTCATACCCTTTTCTTTAGTGGCACGTTCAAGTTTGTTGAGTTCCTTACGATTCAGAAGGAGTTTACGTTCGCGTTTAGGGTCTTGTCTGCTGAATAGTGATCCCCACCAATATTCACTTACGTTCATGTTCTTGACGTATAGTTCATGGTTGACGAAGTAGCAATATGAATCTACAATAGAGGCCTTGCCGGCACGGATAGACTTGATCTCTGTCCCGGAAAGAACGATGCCTGCAGTGTATGTGTCTATAAAAATAAACTCAAAACTGGCACGTTTGTTCTTGATCTCTATTGATGATTTCTTTTTCATTCTAAAAGCTAAGTCCGCAAAAAAGAGGCCCTTTTATTCCTGCGGAGTGCAAAATTATATAAATTTGTTGAAATATAAATTTTTATATGTACGAAGAATACGATCTGATAGCCGTCATTGGACCAACTGCCAGCGGTAAGACACGGTATGCTGTCTCACTTGCCAAAGAGCTTGATGGAGAGATACTTTCGGCAGATTCACGTCAGGTCTATAGAGGGATGGATATTGGAACGGGGAAAGACCTCGCCGACTACACCGTAGGTGGAGTTACAATTCCATATCATTTAATTGACATAGTTCCTGCTGGTACGAAGTATAATATTTTTGAGTATCAGAGAGATTTCGAGAAGGCTTATCACGATATAGTTATGCGGGGTAAGCGGCCGATTCTCTGTGGGGGTTCCGGTCTCTATATCGAAGCAGCCACTTGTGGGTACTCTTTACCGGAAGTACCTGATAATCCTCAGCTGCGCTCTGAATTGGAGCAAATGGAGATGCCGGATCTTATTGCAAAGTATGAGATGCTTCGCAAGCCACATAATAAAACCGACTACGATACCAAAAAACGTCTGATACGGGCAATTGAGATAGCAATATATGAAGATGAGCACCCTGTCAACCGCACCTCATATCTTCCCAAAAAGACAAAATTCATAGGTTTGGATGTTTCCAGAGAGGTTAGAAACGAGAGGATTGACAAAAGATTGAAAGCCCGTCTTGACGAGGGTATGGTAGATGAGGTCAAATCACTGTTGGAAAGTGGAATTCCAGCAGATAATCTGATCTACTATGGATTGGAATATAAATTTGTGACTCTATATCTCACTGGACAGTTGTCCTATGATCAAATGTTCATTGGCTTACAGACTGCAATCCATCAATTCGCAAAGCGTCAGATGACGTGGTTCCGAGGGATGGAGAGAAAAGGTATTGAGATCGAGTGGATATCCGCCCATTAATACTTATTCTCTGATTCATTAAGTTCTTCCCGTGTGATGGATTTCTTGTCGATTGCTCTCCAAGCGATAATCATATAGGCAAGAACGAAAGGGATCAATAGAGATACAATCGCCATTGTCTTCAATGTAAACGGGCTTGAACAGCTGTTGGCCAATGTAAGCGAGCTTTGCAAGTCTGAGCTTGACGGATAGAATGATGTTCCGTTGAATCCAATAATGAAGAAAAGCGACATAACCACTAATACGGTACCTATTCCAAATGGCCAAATAGAATTCTTCCAACATTTCTCTTTGTTTGAAAAGATTGCTGTACCGATTCCACACAATACAAGGATAACTCCCACCAGGATCATAATCAATGCGACAGGCATCTGAAGCAGATTGTGTAGATATTTGAATGCCTCCATTGTTACGACACCGTTTGTATCGACAGCATAACCATTGCTTAGGAAGATACTGGCTGCAGTGATAAGAAATAACACGATAAAGACAGGGCCTGTAATAATCAATCTCTTTCTGGTCTTTGCATTGAACGAGGCATCATCGATATTGTTGATCATATACAGTAAACTGCAAGTTTGAGAAAGACCGACAAGCATTAATCCAAATGCCCAGTTTCTCCAATTCGCAAGTGCTTCAAGGCCATGCCATCCATTGCCCCAAGTGCTGATAATTGGGTTCAATGATCCCATAGCATCTTTGTTGACATGAAAGTCAGAGCCTGTGAAGAATGTCGACACTGCAGCCCCGATTAGGAATGGCGCAAGCCATCCATTGATTACAAGAAAGATTCTGAAAAGATTGATCCATTTTTTATTCTCGATACGATGCTGGAATTCATACGATACTGCTTGAAGGACAAACATCAACAGAATCAGCATCCAAACCCAGTATGCTCCACCGAAACTGGTACTGTAGAAGAGAGGAAATGATGCGAAAAATGCACCTCCAAATACGACTAATGTGGTAAACGTGAACTCCCATTTACGTCCACAGGAGTTGATGATAAATGCTCTTTCCTCTTCGTTTTTGCCTAAACAGAAAATCTGGGCGCCTCCACCATTTACAAATAGAAGAAAGACGAGGGCTGAACCTAATATTGAGATTAGCACCCACCAATAATTTTGTAGAAATTCGTAAGTTATCATAATCAGTCCTCCAAATTAATTGTTTTGTTCCTCAACCTTCGGACCCTTCTTGATTGCTTTTACCATAATTGTAAGTTCCACTGCAAGGAATAGTGAGAATACAATGACAAATACCATAAAGGTAGTCTTGACAGATGCAGCTTCAATTCCTGATACGGCTGCTTTGAGCGGTAGTAAATCCTGAATTGTCCAAGGCTGTCTTCCTATCTCGGCAGTCATCCATCCACATTCTCCTGCGATATAGATCAAAGGTATGCAAATGAATCCGAACCAGTACAACCACTTTTTATTGGAGAGTTTGTCCTTGTATGCAAACCAAAGTGAAAGCAGTAGGGCTAATAGACATAGACATCCACATCCAATCATTATTCTGAATGTCCAGAATACCATGTCGACAGGCGGGATCACCTCTTCTGGAGAGTCGATATAACCATAGCCGAAATAATCCATGTTCTCATCCAGGATCAATTTAGCTTCAGCTGCGGCTGCGGGATCTGAATCCACGTTGCTTCGATATTGTTGGAATGCACTCAGGGCAATGTTTCCACGAGTGATTTTCTCTTCCAACGAAGGGATGACATTCCCTTCATTATCGACATAACCGTTTATGATATCATTGATGCCCGGAACTATTCCGTCAATATCATGAGTTGCGAGAATAGATAGCATACCAGGGATTTCAACTCCAGGGACAATTGAGAAAGGAGCTCTGCTGCCGCCATTCTCAAGACCTTCGACTGCCGCCAATTTCATAGGTTGGTATTTTGCTACATGTTGGGCAGATGTGTCACCTGTTAGAATTACACCTAATGTTCCGACTACGCCGACAATTGAACCGATTAATAGACTCTTCCTTGCAAATTCAAGTTCACGTCCTTTCAACAAGTACCAGCAGCAAATACCCATTACTACGACACCGCCTACTTCCCATCCACTGAGAACTGCATGGAAGAATTTGCTGATTGCAACAGGATTCCCGACAACGGCCCAAAAGTCAACCATTTCATTTCTGACTGTATCAGGGTTGAATGCCATGCCTGTAGGGTGTTGCATCCATCCATTTGCAATCAGGATCCATAGTGCAGAGATTGCTGCACCGCAGGCCGTAAGCCATGTACTGGCGAGATGGAAACCTTTACTTACCTTCTTCCATCCAAAATACATTACAGCCATGAAGGTTGATTCCATAAAAAATGCAAAAATACCCTCAATTGCCAGTGGGGCTCCAAAAATATCACCTACAAACCATGAGTAATTGCTCCAGTTGGTTCCGAACTCAAATTCCAGAATGATACCGGTTGCAACTCCGACAGCGAAATTGATACCAAATATCTTTTGCCAGAATTTGGCTGTCTTTTTCCAAAATTCGCCACCCTTCTTTACATAGATAGACTCCATAATGGCCATCACTAATCCCAAACCTAAAGTCATAGGGACAAACAGCCAGTGATATGCGGCGGTCATAGCAAATTGTGCTCTCGACCATAATATTAATGCTGAATCCATATATAAATGATTTATTAATGATCTTTTGTTAACATTGTTCCAACATATTCACTTTTCTGTTCATCAGTTTTTCCCCCAAGTACAGGTTTGAAGAAAAACACACGAAGAACAGCAAAGAGAATTATCAGCTTCAAGATAATTAGAATCCACAAAGGTCTCCCCCAAGTCATATTTCTGAATCCATCTATATAAAAGTGAAATAATGATCCGAGCCGTTTCATGGGTTTAGTTGAGATATGCTTTAAACAAATTTAATAATAATAAATTTTGAAATCAAATGATGTGAGACATAAAAGGTAGATGCTGTTCCAAAAAAAAGAGTCCGGTGCAATACCGAACTCTTTCTTTTATTCAGCCACTTGTGGGCTAATCATATTATTCGCGGATAGCTTTGATACCTGGAAGTTCAATACCTTCAAGATATTCAAGCATTGCACCACCACCTGTTGAAACGTAGCTAACCTTGTCAGCATAACCCATCTGAGTAACAGCTGCAACTGAGTCACCACCACCTACAAGTGTGTAAGCACCACGCTCAGTAGCTTTAGCTAGAAGTTCAGCCATTGCGTTAGTTGATTTAGCAAAGTTAGGCATCTCAAATACTCCTAGAGGACCGTTCCAAAGGATAGTGTTTGAGTTGTCAATTACTTTTGACCATTTTGCGATAGATTCAGACGATGCATCCATGGCTTCCCAACCATCAGGAATATCGAAGTTGCTGACAACCTGAGTATTTGCGTCATTGCTGAAGTTGTCGGCTACAACTACGTTACGTCTTAGCATCAGGTCAATACCTTTAGCTTCAGCCTTTGCCATGATAGCTTTTGCTGTATCGATTTGGTCATCTTCGCAGATTGAATTACCAACTTTACCACCCATAGCTTTGATGAAAGTATAAACCATACCACCACCGATGATCAAGTTGTCAACCTTGTCAAGAAGGTTCTCGATGATACCGATCTTTGATGATACCTTTGCACCACCAAGGATAGCAGTTAGAGGGCGTTTAGGGTTGTTAAGTACTGTATCGATAGCTTTGATTTCGCCTTCCATTACATAACCGAACATCTTGTCGTTAGGGAAATATTTAGCGATAAGAGCGGTTGATGCGTGTGCGCGGTGAGCTGTTCCGAATGCATCGTTGATATAGCAGTCAGCGTATGAAGCAAGTTTAGCAACGAAACCCTTCTGACTCTCTTTAACAGCAGCTTTTGCGGCTTTCTTCTCATCGTCAGAAGCATCCTCAGCAAGGCCTCTTGGTTTACCCTCTTCTTCAGCGTAGAAACGAAGGTTTTCAAGAAGAAGCACTTCACCTGGTTTAAGAGCGGCAGCCTGCGCGTCAGCTTTCTGGCAGTCCTCTGCAAATTGAACTTTAACTCCAAGATACTTCTCAATACGTGCAATCACATGTTTCAACGAGAATTTCTCAGCTGGTCCCTTTGGACGGCCAAGGTGAGACATGATGATTAGAGAACCACCTTTCTCAAGAACTTTTTTCAAAGTTGGGATAGCTGCTCTGATACGAGTGTCATCAGTAATTTCGAAGTTTTCGTTCAATGGAACATTGAAGTCGACGCGAACAATAGCTTTTTTGCCCGCGAAATCATAAGTGTCAATTGTATTCATATTGTTAGTGTAAAATTATGACCTATTAAATCGTGCAAATGTAATAAAAAATGAATTAACATTCATATCTTTGTAATATGATTATTGAACAACCATCATCTAATTGGAAAGATTACGAACTGATAGATTCAGGTGATTTTGAAAAGCTTGAACGATTCGGTCCTTATATCATGATTCGTCCTGAGCCTAAAGCCCTATGGCATAAAAGTTTACCGGAAAGTGAGTGGCAAAGGATGGCTCATACTGTATTTATGCCGGGAGCAGGTTTCGGCAAAGCGGGCAAGGAGGATAGCGGCTCTTGGAAGATGCTCAAGAAGATGAAGGAGCAGTGGATGATTCAGTACGATCCATTAGGGTTCAAATTGCGTCTTGGACTGACATCATTCAAGCATGTTGGCGTATTCCCGGAACAGGCTTCCAATTGGGATTTTATCGATAAGAACGTCAAAGAGTTAGTGAAGAGTTGCCCACAACCCCCAAAGGTTCTCAATCTCTTCGCTTATACAGGTGCAGCCTCTATCGCAGCCCGTCAAGCAGGAGCTGAGGTTACACACTTGGATTCTGTTAAGCAGGTTGTTACGTGGGCACGTGAAAATATGGAGATGAGTGGCTTGGATGGAATCCGATGGATACTTGAGGATGCTATGAAATTTGCCAAAAGGGAGGTCCGCAGAGGGAACAAATACAATGGTTTGATTCTGGACCCTCCAGCCTATGGACATGGTCCCGATGGGGAGAAATGGAAGTTGGATGAGTGCCTGTATGAGCTATTGAGCAATTGCGCCCAGATACTTGCGCCAAAAGACAGTTTTATGGTTCTCAACCTATATTCAAATGGTTATTCAGCTGTGTTGGCCGATACATTAGTGCGTTGCGCATTCGGAAATGATTTCAAATCACTGGATTATGGTGAGCTTGTACTTAAAGACAGATTCGGCAAGGCTATGCCGTTAAGTGTTTTTTCAAGATTAAGGAGATAATATTATGATGAATCTTTTATCAGTAACTTGGGACGTCAGTCCTTATATCTTTCACATAGGAAATTTTGGATTGAGATGGTATTCAATACTCTTTGTATTGGGATTTCCTATTGGCTATAAAATGTTCATTGACTTCTATAAGAAAGAGGGTCTGGATGTGAATCTTTTGGAACCACTTCTATATGCACTTCTGATTGGTACGGTTGTCGGAGCAAGGTTGGGACATTGTCTGTTCTATGAACCTGCATATTATCTGACATCAGAACATTGGTTAGAAATATTCATGCCTTGGCGTGGTGGTCTAGCATCTCACGGAGGCGCAATCGGTGTTCTACTGGCAATTTTCTGGTATGTAGGAAGATATGGTAAAAAGAATGGTTTTGACACAATGTGGCTGTTGGATAGATTGGGCATTGCCGTATGTTTTGCCGGTTGCTTCATCCGTTTGGGTAATCTTATGAATTCTGAGATATATGGAGAGGTTACAAACCTTCCTTGGGGATTCATTTTCCTTAGGAATGGCGAAACAGAGCCAAAACATCCTACCCAGTTATATGAGGCTTTGAGCTATCTGATTCTGGGATTCGCTCTTATGGCAGTATATAAGAAGGGTATTAAAAAGATTTATCGTGGATTCCTCTTCGGCACATTCCTGATCGTTCTGTTTGGTATGAGATTTCTGATAGAGTTCGTAAAACAGCCGCAAGTTGCCTTTGAAGAGAATATGTCATTGGATATGGGACAATGGTTGAGCGTTCCATTCATTGCTGCCGGTATCATAATTCTCGTATGGAGTTATGCAGCAAGGAAATCCCCAATACTGGAAGCAAAGCCAGATCACTATTGCCCGCCAAAGAAGACAACTAAATAATTATGAAGCGATTGCTGTCGATACTTTTCCTGCTGATTGTTATCACTTCTTGTGGTGACGACAAAGTTGTTTGCCCAACTGTTCGATTATGTGGACAGTGTATATTCAGCAAGGAGTGAACTTGTTCCAGTTACAGAAGAAAAAGTAAAACTGCTGGCAACTTTGGAGCCGAAAGATTCGTTGTTTAGCTAATAGAGAAATGGTTGGCCAAAATGTGAACCCAAAAAGTATTATAATACTTTCTGGGTTCGGGTCAATCACGAGTCCAATTTATGAGAAGTGGACACTTTGAAAAATAGTTCAAGGCTGTTAGGGATATTCTAGAATTTAACCTGAGGATTGAAATGAAGGATTAATGGTCCGTATTTAGCAATCTCTGCAGGTGTCATTCTTCTGGCATTCTTGACACGCTTGAATTTATGAACCCATTTTCCATTTTTTTTCACGCGTTCTATCTTATATTCCTGGATATGGACTGTCCCTTTTAAAAAAGTTTCCCCATTCTTTCCTTTATTTGTATGCGTATGGCTCCAGTCAATATCCATGGTCATAGAATGGTCTTTGTAAATCTTTCCTTTTGCGGCTAAGCCGTATTTCCATGGATAAAAATACACATCGCTAGTTTCAGCGTGTGCAGGAAGACTATTTCTAGGATCGGCAAAGTCTGCTTTTTTCTCAATCATTTTTCCTGTTACGCCGTTGATGGTAATACGCTGTGATAAAGTTGTATATTCATAACTGCTGAGCTGTCGCCCTATTCTATAAGTTCTTTCGTTGCCCATATTACAAATTTATATTATTGTGGTTATAATCAAGGTGGCTATAGTCCTGTTCCCTAAGCCATTGCAAAAACGTAATATTCCTGTCTAGATATCCAATTTTCATAAGGTTCGCATTTAGTGCGTCGGATAGTTTCATGACATGGAAATCATCATCATATTCTTCATTAGGGAGAAGATGGCCGATTATAAATTCATCATATTCTTCTCGGTGAAATCCGATGCCATCTGAATTGGACCTAGGCGACAATAGTAGCTCTCCACACGGAGCATATTCATTAAGCATCTTTTCATGCAATGTATGAAAGAAAAACTCTTCTGCTTCACTAAAATATGCGGATTCCATATTGTTAAACAAGGCTTCGTCTTCGGGCCACAGTTCGTTCTCGTTGGTTTTATTAATCTTTTCCATGTCTGAAATGAGTTGTGATATAATCGGGAATAAATAATATAGGAGTATGAAGACCTGGGACAGATGTCTCAGGACCGTATACGATAATCGTTGTTGGAGAAAGTTCCTTTTCGACATAGCGTAGTGCGTAATCCCAAAGTTGCCGGGACTGTCGACTATGGTTCACACCAACACCACATACTGCGAGGATACTGTCTGAAGGAAGACCCCACAGGGAATAATTAAGAGAATCAGCGTTTCCGAAACTAAATGTCGGGATAACGTTAAACCCACACACTTGTTGCCAATAAGCACCAACAAACCTTGTCATATAGACAGCTTGAAGGGCATTGAAAGACAAAAATTCTTCTGTGTACATTGAAAAATCAGGTGTAAACAGAACGTCAAACCGTGATAGGGATATAGACGTCTGCTCCAGTCGATTCCATACTGCGTCGCGGAATTCATTGTCGTGTTGAAAAAAATGTATTGCCTGTTTGTTGCCATCCAAATTCTTACGCTTTGTAAATGGAAAAGCTGTGAAATCAATTGTTCCGGTATAAGCATCCATCATAGGAATACTTATTCCTCTATAATCAGCCATTTTCAAGCTACCCGCAAAGTGCATATTATCGTATCGATAGTGAGATGGACGTACATATGCAGTGTTCAAGAAAGTGGCTCTGCCTCTTTCTGTGTGTGACATAATGTAGGTTTCCTTTTGAGAGAAAAGGGTTCCGTCGGTTACTATAAACCTTTCAGCAGGCGGAATCACACTTACGCCAGCAGCGACGGACTTGTACAGTCTCTGTTTCATTTTTTTATTTTTTAAAGACGTAATACATAATCGGACGATTGGCGAAGCTTAGGATATTTTTTGTCCTTATAAAAATTATCCTTAACTTTGAGAAAACCCTTGCTAAAAGGCCAAAGTTCTTATGCGTGGTGTAGGCTGATGTCCCGTTTCGCCATAAGACATTTATTTGCCCCTGATTCTTGCCGGACTCCAGGGGCTTTTTCGCCTCTGAAGCGTTAACTTTCCATATTATTGAATTTTTCTAGTTTCATCATTTTTGAATTTATACATGCCTGTCTCGTGAGAAATTCGGCCTAGTACTATCCATTTATTCAAATGGTTCTCTTTCGCCCATTGGGTATACTTATTCTGAATAACGCCGGGATTGAGGGAAACCTCAGGAGCACTTTCCCAGAGATGCGAGGAAATCAGCGCGTTTGCGGCGAACTCATTGGCCTCATATTCTATTTCGTCTTCGAATTCATCCGTTATTGCCATATGTGGGTATGATTCTGTCTGATGCTTTGACAGGTGTCCCACTTCATGAAGAATGGCAAATGCATAATTGTCAATGCGGGGAAGCCTTTTCGTTACTATAATGGCAGGAACGCCGTCATCACAAAAGAAATGGTAACCGTCGATAGAGGCTTTGTCAACTTTTGGAACAACTGTAAAACGTATGCCGTATTCGGATAATAATTCGCCAACCTTTTGTTCCGTATTAATATTTTCGTTTAGGACTATCGCAAGCTTCCGTGTCATTTCTGGTATAAAATCCCTATTGAATACCCCTTTTACTTTGATGCTCTGAGCGACGTAGCGGGCAAGTAGTGTCCATGTGAGAATCATTCTTGGATCTGTTCCAGTTCTCTCGGATTTGTGAAAATACCCATAGTTTACCTGCATTTCAGCAGGTGCCAGCAAGCCAAGTGTTTGCCTGCAAAACGATATTTGGTGGTAAATGCTATAACTGGATTGCCCTAGTCGTTTCATCAGAGTCTTAATATCAAAAATTTTATCGTATTCTTGGTAATCTATTTCAGCTTCCCTTTCTGCTACGCTCAATTTCTCAAGTTGTTTGATTGCCAAATCATATTCGTACTGCAACTTTATCCAATGTAGTGCAGGGATACCCGTTGCTGTTTCCAATTTATCGGCAATTTGGTCGTTAACTGACCGTGCCCCCTTGACAAGTTCCGATAAATGGGATGGCTGTATGCCTGTAAGTACAGCAAGTTCCTTCTGTTTCATCCCTCTGGCTTTCAATTCTCGCTTGAGAATTGAGCCTGGAGAAACGGCGATAATGGGTGTAATATCCTCATTCATTGTGCTTTTTAATTTTTAGTGAAAGGAATGTGATTATACTGTCTCCGACATTTGTCTTCAGAAGTAAGTCGTCATTTTCGTTTAACGGGAGCAGAAACGTTAACGAATCTTCCACTTGATTACATTTGATTGATTTATATAATGTTAATTGATTTAAACTATCTATTGTGTGAAGTATTTGGTACAAGTATGTAAGCTGCTTGGCAATTAGTGTTTTGCCGTGCAGACCTCTGTATTTAATACCCTTCCCCAACGTCATCAAGTTTGAGATTTCGATGTTACCAAATACTATTTGCATCATTCTATTATTAAGTGAGGCAAATATAAGTAAAATTTTATATATTCCCAAAATATGGGAACACTATTATATATAAGTTGGGAATTATTTGCAATTTATTGACGAGAAGGCCAAATGTTAGCCTCAAAAATGAAAAACTCGCTACAGTGTTGTAGTTGGGTTTATCGTGACTCCTATAGTAAAACTTAAAGCACCTAACCGTGGGCCAAAATCGCATTAATTATAAAGTTATGGCCCGAAGTCTCTTGTCGCTTTGATACAGTTTCAAAAAGTGTCTAAGGTGGCGTATTTAGGAAACCTTAACAAAAGTATAATATACTGCACCTTTCTTCGAAAAGTAGGTAATAGCCTTGCGCATATTACCAAAATGTATAATATAACATACTTTTACTATTGCCGTTGTCGGAATGTTGCTTATATTTGCAGTGAAGTATAATAAATTAGACTTGTTATGAATCTGCAGGAAGTGATAAAAAAACGTAGGAAAACACTTGGCATCTCGCAGCAGGATCTATCGGAAATGTCTGGTGT
>DCGV01000132.1 GCA_002314725.1 Bacteroidales bacterium UBA1769 | reverse complement strand
ATCTTATAAACTAATCGGTCTTAAAAACGAGAATTTCAAAATTATGTGTCTCTACAATAAGTTCCAGGAGTAGATTTGGGATTGCGGGGGTATGGGCTTAAAAAATCATACCCCGGTGTTAATGTTCAATGCTTTCAACCACTGCTGAACCTTCTGACTCTGTCTTTCCTTATGTTTTTCCTTGCTGTTGTACCGTTCAGACTTGTGAATCTCTGAATGGCACTTGAAGCAAAGAGATTGCAGATTGCTCATGTCGTAGCATAGCCTTTCTGCTTGATCATCAGAGTATGCGGACTCCACTGGTATGATGTGGTGAACGCACTGAGCTGCACGGTAACGGCCATTTGCCTTGCATACCTCACACATCGGTTCTCGTTCCAGTGCCTCATGCCTGGTGACTCTCCATTGCTTAGAGTTTATAAGTTTGATGTATAACTTGCTTTTGCTCATAGTATGTTAGGAGAATCAATAGACTTGTGTGGCTTCCTTCGTGTTGGCGCGCTTGGCTTGTTCCCGAACTCACTTCTGTCGTTATCCTCAAAGAGTTTGCGGAATGCAACATCATCAGGATCTTCAGGAAGTTCATCGCAGAGCTTCATGATAGTTTCAAGTGCTGAGTTCGTATCAAGTTCAAGAGCTACTTGCCTCAAACGCTTGTAGAGTTTAGGAACCAATCGACACAATACTATTTCAAGAATCTCTTGTATTGAATAAGTGCAGTCACGAGGCCCATCGAAGAACGGAAGTCCAACCTGGATAGCTCTGCACCCGGTCTTACCATCGGCAGTTAGGAAATAGATTGCATCACTCACCTGCTTCTGAACAGTATGATCTGCAAGATTGAATTCAGTTGGCCAACCTTCAAATCTCTCAAAGATATCAATGATTTGCTTTATCTCACCAGATAGGTTATGGTGGTCATCCATGTATCTGATAAGAACATCGCACACCATCTGCATCATAGAATAAGCGTTAAGACCTTTCTTCTGACATAGCCTGTCGAGACGGTCAGCAGCTTCGATGGAGACCTTAGTTGCCATCATCTTATAGTTTGCTTCTTTGTTCATCTACGATTGAAAGATTAAATGTTTCGCAGAGATTAGTTATGAAATCTGCTTTGTCTTGACGGTTGAGAGTCTTGATAACCTTCTCTGCTGTTGTAGGCTGTTTCTCCAATCGTCTTATCAATATATCGGCAATGTCAGCATTGTCTTTGTCGAGTTCCTGGTCAAAGTTCTTTTCCACCCATCGTGAAACCTTTATACAATGTCCTATCTCGTTTGCCTTTGCTGACCAATCATCGAAAGCATCATGATCAGGATAAAGTACAATCTTCTTTCCGCTTTGGATGATAGGCAACAGCTTCAGGTAATTGAGATTTCCCTTACCGGCAGTTGCCATCCATATCCTCTTTTCCCAGTCACAGAAATATGAGGAGCATATAAGAGCTGTCTTTTCGCTCTCAACAATGGCAACCTCTGGAGTATTTGAATATGCTTTGAGTAAGTGCTGTCCGAATAGGCAACCGACATACTCACCTTTCTTTGGATCCAGCATACCAGCCTGTTCCATCTTTGAATGTACCCAGGTTCCGAAATGCTGTTTGTCTCTGTGGCCGTCAGCAAGGTACCTCATAATCTTACCACTGCGAATCTTTAAGTTATCATCTATCTGCCACCATATTGTTTCACCTTTGTGTCCAGTTCCTACACCGTATACGGCAATCATAGCATCAAGCATTGCTCTCTGCTTCTTATCCCATGCGAGAGATTTCAGGTGGCAAATGAGATTGTTGGTTATGTTGCCTTTCCTCTTTGCTTCAATGTATGAGATAGGAATACAGTAAGGTTCTTTCTGTGGTCTTGGCGGTAGCCTCTTTGCCACCGCGTCAGCGGATTTACCTTCAGGATGATCCTTTAACCATTGTGATGGAGTCATGTGATACTGGCAAGAGTTCTCACGGTCACACTTTCCGCAATACTCATCGAGAATGTGTCCTTCATTGTTGACATAGTATTTATAAGACTTGTAACCACACTGAGGACAGATGCACTTGCAACGATTACTTTCAAGTATTGACTTCATCTCAGAAGCTGATGCCAAATGCCAGTGATATTCCTTTTTCATGATGATCCGTTAGGAATGGGGGGTTATAGGGGGGAATTTTGAAACTATGCGTCAGCGAACTTTCTTTCAAGCGCATTCAGAGATTTCGTGAGAGTGTCGTACTCGGTTTGAAGATAATGTCCGAATGTTGCTGTTGTGAGCGTTAGACCTTCACCGCGTTTCCAATCGTTGTCTACCATGACATTGAGTGCAAGGTATGTGTTTTCTGATGTGATGCCGGAAAGAATCTTCAGCATTGTATCAAGTTGCTTTACTCTTTCTTTCATGATACGAATTGATTCAAATTGTTCGTTTAATTGAATTAGTTTTTCTGCGGTCATGATATTTGATTTTTGCGGTTCTTTTAGGCCGTGTTTATCTACTTACCCACTACTCCCTCCCTATATAGGGAGGGGAGTAGGGGTAGGGATTCACGGACTATCAGAAAGGTAGGTTGTTTTCTTTTGGCTTTTCTGATGATTTGCAAATCCTAAGTTTTCCACCAATTACATATTCAAGTGCATTCAGTTCTACTGATTCTTCAATCATCTTCCAAGCCTTGTTGCCACCAATGTGTTCTCCGTTTGTAAGGAGTTTTTGTAGTTTTGTCTTACTGATAGCAGCAGGATCGTGAATGTACTTGCTCATTATTTCACGAAGTTCATTCGTTCTTTCTTCCTTCGCATCTTCCTTTGCAAGTATTTCAGACTTGTTCAGTAATACAGGAATACCGTAAGGTAAGTCATCGTCAATCCTGAATACCCAACCATCGACATCACGGTGACGAGCTGCGACATGATCAACCTCAAATGATACATTTCCTGTTGCTTTGTCCTTATCCTTTACAACACGGAATACATCAGTAACCTTATTGCCAAGTTCAGTACCGAGGTGACCTCTCATCTTTTCAGAATTAGGATTAACATGAAGCACTGTCCATATAGCGCACTGGCATTCACTTGATAGTGTCATAAGTTCCTGGATCAAATCTGCTGATTCATCAAGACTGTTGAAATCTTGCAAAAGGTCACGGACACCATCAACTATTGCCATTGTAGGCTTGTAGTTCCTTATTGCCCAAGAAATGAACTCTCTTCTTTTGTCATAAGGAATCTCACGCAAATGGAAAATGCGGAAACGATCATTGTCAATGTTGAAATCCCAACCGCAAGCGTAATGCACTCTTCGCTGAATTCGCTGACCATCAGACAGGTCTTGCTCTGTATCAAAGAAAAGTACACTTGCATCAGGAATCAATCCTTTGAGTCCGAGAAAACCAGTTTCACCTTTAAGCAATGCAGCAGCAAACGAAGTATTTACAAATGTCTTACCATGCTTCATTTCTGCCATAAGTGCCATGATGTTTCCAAGTGGTGCAAATCCTTGTCCATTTTGAGAAAGTGTATACTTTGGCTCGTCATATTGGTCTGCTGCCTTGATACGATATTTCTCAGCAAGAGCAATCATTGATTGATTCTCAAGAATCTCATCTTCGGCATTAGAAATGTCAAGTTCATCTGGTGGAAGCGTGTATTGTTCATTGGAATTCATAATGCCTGATTTTTAATTGTTAGAAAGGAAGTCCGTCAGTAGGAATTGCATTTTCAGCCTTTTCTACGGCCTTTTTTGTTTCAGTCTTTGCAGTTGACTGCTTGTTATCTTTTGGTTCGTCAGTGGCAGCGTTAGGGTTATACAATTCAAAGCTGTCGATGGTGTTGGTCTGGAACCAACGGTCTTGCCAAGTGCGGATTGTTGAAGTATAGAAGAATGTTCCAACACTACCTTCCTTGATGTTCAAACGCTCGATGTTGTTACCGCCAGCTTCGAGAACTGCACCGATGTAGTTATTGCGCCAATCCATAGCAGCATTGATATCCTGGATAATGTAGGTGTCGGTCTTGTAACCGCTTGGACTGGTACGAGTGATTACCTTCGTACACTTTCCGAAAAATTTATTCTTTTCCATTTTGTTTGTTAGTTGTGAGGCAAGATGGAAGAAAGCATTCATCTGCCTCTGTTTGTATTTGTTATTTCTTGAAATCATTGATGCTTCCAATGGTCTTTGTTCCAGTGCTACCGAAACCACCAGAGTCTCGCTCACTTGCAGGAAGTTCCTTCATCTTGCACCAAACTGGCTTCTCGACACGGATGAAAGTAATCTGAGCAATGCGCTCACCAGCTTCAATCCAAAAAGGATCATGTTCGTTGCTGTTGATGATAACACCTACTTCACCACGATAGTCAGGATCAATCTTCCCGGTGATAACATCAGCGTTGAAACGCTTTGAAGAATCCCAATCAACATATCGTTCATCAGAGAGGAGAGACTTCTTATATCTGTATCGGAGTGAGTGAATAATCTTCTCTTCGTTACGGCCTACAATCCAATCAACAAAGCGATGGATGATGTCACGCTTAACGATAGGGTATTTGTCAACGGCAGCACAAGAAATCTCAGTGTAATTAGCAGAGTAACCGAGCATACCTTTCGCGCTCATTCCGCTACGGCTCATTATCTCAGCTTCGTAACCGTCTGGAAACGCGATACGAAAACCAGTAGGAACAATGTTTCGACCTGGCTTCACGAGGAAACGCTTTGGATTGATGATGTCACTTGCAGCACTCTCACTTGTGCCTTTGATTGGAGTGGCTGAATTGCTATTCAACTGCTGATAGCCAACTCTTAAAAATTTAGTAGCCATGTTAAAGTTTTTATTTTGTTTATTCCTTGATGCCAATACCTAATTTCTTGACACCTTTAATTATATTTTCCCAAGACTTTTCTCCAACACCTGGAATTCTTACTATCTTTTCCTTACCGTTAGTAAGAAGATCTCCAATTGTCTTTATTCCAGCAGCAGGAAGATTCTTGCGGACTCTCCAGTTAAAGAATGTAGTCAGTTTCTCTATCTCCATTGAGTAAACAAGTTCAAGTTGAGGTGTATTTGGCAACATTTCACATTTGCGAACATCGAACACCTGAACATCGCTCTTGTGAGGAACTCCGTGAAGCTGTAACTGTCCTTTGTTGGTCTGAACAGAGAAACCAGCCTCTTTCTTTGCTTTTACTCTTTCTCTTCGTGCATATTCCTTTGCCTTTCCTCTTTTGATTTCATTTACTTGCTTTGCGAACTCTTCAGAGTTTTCTTCAATCCATTCCTTTATATGCGTGTCAGCGTGTTCAACAATCCAGTCATAGTTTGTGAAAGCATCCTGCATCTTCATTGCAGTAATGGAAATTGAACGCTCAACCTCTTCATCGTTCATGTCAAACTTCACATCAGTTCTGCCAATGTTCTTGTAAAGTTCAATCGTGAAGTTGTTGTGAAACTTCAAAAGACGGGCCATTAGGTTTGGGTATGGCTGGTTGTTCTGATAGTCAACGAAATCTACAGGATCAACACCACCACCACAGAACTGATTAAGTATTCTCATCGTAGGGTACATTGCCATTTCCATACCATTTACGATTGCAGCGCAATCAATAAGGTCTCTCGCTGTTGCGATCTTGCTTAATATGTCAGAGTAAGGAACCTTCATCCTATCGAGCATCCTTTTCAGTGCTTGCTCATGGTAGAAGATGAACTGACCGTTCTCATGGGTGTAATCAATATCGCAGTCAAGAAGAGCTTCGTAATGTCCGTTACCGGCACCGTGAACCTTTATCTCATTCAGCCACTGGTTAATCCAATCTTCAGTACGCTTGTACCAAATCTTTGCACTACCTTTGAAAAGTTTCTTGACATTCTTGATATCAGTCTTTTCGATCATGTTTCTCCAATAGGATGTTGCAACGAATACCCTGAAGAGGTGTGCAATGGTCATGCGTTGCATAGTGATCGGCATATCATCTGCGAAAACTGCTCCCATTACTTTACCTTTTTAAGTTCGTTACTTGCTTGTTCAAGAATGATTGTGATGATTGCAGCACTTGCCATTGCTGCGAAAACGATTGGAGTTTCACAGGTTCCGCAAATTATGACGATTGCTGATGACCATATAAGAACCTGAGCAATGATGATTGATATTGAAAAGAACTTTTTCATTTTGATTGTAGTTTTATGGTTGTCTGCTTTCGCAGAAATGTTATCGAATCAACGGCTACTGATTTGACTTCACCGTTGCAACGAAACCGCTGTTTCGTTTGGATCACGAAACTGTGACCACCGCTGGAACGAAAATCATAAAAGTCAAAGAATGAGCCAGCGTTATTTATTTCTTTGTCGGTATTCGTTTAGATAACCGATTATTTTAGATGAGTCATAAAGCCATTTTACTTTTCCTGTTGGTAGTATCACTTTCTCTGCATGAAGTATTTCTTTGTTTGCAGAAACCCAGGAACGAGACATTCCGATTATTCTTGCAGCTTTAACAGAACCTACCTTTGGAGCATCTCCAATCTTTGAATATCGAAGGACTGTTACAATTGATTCCTTGAAAGTATCAGTATCAATGAGTTCCATCAATGATTCCTTCATCAGAACCTTTATTTTTCTTATTTCGGTATTGCTTAGTGGCATAAATTGAACATTTATAAATATTTTTGTACATTTTTGCTTATTTTGTTTGGAGGCAATCGAAGAAAATACTACTTTTGCAACGAAATCCAATCGAGCAACGAAAACCACATTTTTGTATAGTGGTGCATTTGCAACGGTAGTGTCATTTATGCCTCTTTTCTGGTTGCAAATGTAGTGCTATCTTTGCAACCATGCAAGAAAAAAGACACAATTGGTACTATTTTTTGCACTATTGCACTTATTTTGTAAACTAAGAGATTGCAAAAAACAAAATTTTATTAGCCATGAACAACGAAAACATCATCAACAGGATACTTGATGTTATATCAGTATCTACAGGGAACAACAAACAAAAATTTGCTGATATGATAGGTATCAACAAAACAACTGTGTTCAGATGGCTTAGAGGAGAAGGCCAGCCGGATATTGTTTCTATTATTAAAAGATTTCCAAACATTAACCCTGTATGGCTTATTCATGGAATTGGTGTGATGAGAATAAAAGACGAACTTGAACTATTCCAGTGGCCTTATGATGAAGTTAGTGAATGGTACACAACAACAGTTCCTGTATCAAACGGCGATGAAGATCTTTCGTGCGCGCCTGAACACGATATATATAATGATGAGGAAAGCAGGTGTGAAGATGAACTTATCGATACACTAAAACAGCAAGTTAAGGAAAAGGATCGCCAAATCGCGATGCTTCAAAAGAACATCACAGATTTGATTTCAAACATATCAAAATAGCATGGTTTTTGATACCAAAAATTCTAAATCAATTACAAACACTTATATTTCAAACGATTACGCATCACATTATGATTTGCTGCGCAAATAATAATCATATAGTGTAATTTGCTGATATTTAACAATATAGTAATTGATTAAGATTTTTGGTATCAACAAAAAATGTATATTTTTGTACAATTATGTATTTGTTTTTGATACCATTTTTGATACCAATATGGCAAGACCATTGAATGAACTTCCTTCTATCAAAGTGGTGTTTGATAGAAACAAAAGAGCAACAGCAAGCAACTCAAACAAACCGCGTACAGGGCTTGTTCAGATTGTAGTGTCTTACAGAGGACACCACAAGACGGTTTCTACTGGTGTGAAGATTTATGCTGACGAGTGGAAAAACGGTGCAGTAGTAAGAAGATCTGATGCTCTCGACCTTCAGGAACAGATTGCAACAGCTCTTCACCGCGTTAGCAAGCGAGTGAATGAATTGCAGCATGATGAAGATTTCACGCTTGATAGAGTTTCAAACAATAAGGTATCTGATGAAAGGTACTTTTGCGATTGGTGCAGAAATTGTGTTGATGACATGGATGTTGTTTATAACACTAAAAGAAACTACTATTCTGTTATTGATGCAATATCTGAACATGGAAAGATGCTCCGTTTCTGCGATGTTACAAAGAAAAACATTCTTGACTTCTACGAATGGAAAAAGGTACATAACGGAATATCAAAAGTATCTAAAGAGAGTTTCTATAAGAAATCTTTATCTGATAAAGTTTCTGATTCAACTTTGTCGAATTACCACCACAAACTGCACAGGCTTATCACCATTGCTGTTTCAAAAGGATACATAACCGGCAATCCTATAGATGGGATAGTAGTAAAGAAGGGAAAATCAAAAGAAAGGATATTCCTGTCTATGAACGACATTGAGGAATTGGAAATAATTGTTGTTCCTGGTAAAAAGACAAAATCAGTAATTGATATGTTCCTCTTGCAGTGCGGTTCTGGACTATCGTTTATAGATCTTATGAACTTCAGGAAAGAAAGATTGGAAATCCGTGATAATGAAAACGGCAGTATGTATGTATATAGAGCAAGCAGAAAAAAAACTAATGTTGATTTCTACACCATATTGCTTCCATTCGCAGTTCGCGCACTTGAAAGACTTAATTGGGAAATACCGCAATTCACAGTCATAGGTTACAACGCTCTGCTGTACAAGTTCTGCAAGAGATACTATAACAAGTACAGGCTCACATCTCACATCGGCAGACATACATTTGCCACACTCGCATTGTCAAATGGAGTTAGGATGGAGGTTGTTCAGAAGATGTTAGGTCATAAGAACATATCAACAACTGAGATTTACGCAAAGCTGGTGAATAAGAGGATTGAGGATGAAATGGCAGGATTGGCTACAATAAAACCATCCGCGCTTCACAGCGAGGATGGCCAACCTTAAACTACTAATCCAATCTTATGAAGAAAAAACTTTATATTGCCATTTTCCATTAACCTTTGTTGCGATGAGAACCTGTCTTCGCTGACTGCGGTCAGAACCTCTCCTCCAGCCGACATGAAGCCATGATGCTATGCCTTTATTATCCGGCTGTTCAATGATTATCTGGTCATACAAGTGAGTCTTGGCCCACTCAAGCACCTTTGCCTGGAGAGTAGCCATGTCACCGTTTGACGGCTTTATATCAGCAGCAAGGCCATACATATGACTGCTGTTGCTTGCACCACCTACAGCAGTGTTCAGAGATTTGCAACGGTATCCGCTTGTAATCTTTATCGGCTTTCCGTATTGCTTACGGATAGGATCCAAAAGATAATCAATCGTAGAAACAATGTTTCTCTTTGAATGTACATCAGGAGTATTGTTTATTTTGCGTTTGCTGGCCGTATCACTGCGTGTAAACTCTTCGATAGTAAAGTATCTCATATTTATATTTTAGTTCGTTACAAAGCGTTTTATCAAAACGTTGCATGAGTCATTGCAACTGCAAGTATCAAGGAAGCAGATTCCATATCCGGCTTCATCTTCTGATATCATGCATTCGCAGTTCGCACAGAAATGATCTTCTTTGTGATTGTATATATATTGCTTCATCATTTGCACATTGACTTTCTGATATATTCCTTTGCTTTGTCGATGTCAAGTAGATCGCATCCAAGATCATTCATAAGACCATACAACGCTTCGCAAGCATTATCTATGTCTTTTGTCAGTTGCTCTTTCTTAGCATCGTTGTAGCCTTCGAAGTATCCTTCCAGGAACATACTCATCTTTGTAGCCTTGTCCTGCAATAGTTCATTCCTTGCGTTATAAAATTCACAGAGTTCGTTAGATGATTTCATAATAAAAAGTAATAGGTACATACTTCGTTGTATGTACCTATTTTAGTAACCTATGCTAATATGTCAAACATCTGGGGGAAAGTGTGATTAATGCGGAAATTTTCCTATTATTTCCGTTTTATTCCTCCATTGCTTTCTTTATCCTCATGTTCACTTTGCCAATGTCTCTTGTCTCTATCAAGCCGTTATTGAGCATTTCAATAAGTAGGTCACACATCTTTTCGATGTCTACTTTTCTTTGCTCAGAAGCTCCGATTTCGTAGTCCATTGCTCTCGCAGTATCGTACTTCGTTATCCATGGACTTACAGCCTTTGCCCATTCTATGGCTCTTTCGTGTATTGTCATATCAATTTTTTGAGAATGATGAGGAGTTTTTCTCGCTCCTCACCATTTATAAACTTTTTGACACTAATGTGTCAAACATCTGGGGGGATTTGTGACAGATTAAGAACGCTTGCCCAAAAGACTCTTTACTTGCTCTTGCGCTCTTGCTTTTC
>DCGV01000076.1:2798-6340 GCA_002314725.1 Bacteroidales bacterium UBA1769 | reverse complement strand
TGCAAGTTAACGCATCACTAGTATTGGATGATTATCTTTGCACTCGAAAACCGGAAATATTTAAAAAATACCATAATGAAACGTACACTTACTCTCTTTACCATCACAGCAATCTGCTGCGCAATGATGGTATCCTGCAAGAACAAACAATCCGAACCGACTCCGGAAGAAATAGAAGCACAGAAAGTGGCATTGGCTGACTCGATTCTGGCAAAGATTGACGATTATGCCGAACAGTATATCAAGGCTGGCGATGACGGATGCATCCTTGCCAATATTTCATTAACAGATGAGGAAAAGCTGGTAAAACCGAGCTATCTGCTCGATCCGGGAGAAGTCTCAAATTTCATCACGAAAGAGCAGAAAATAAATGCGCTTGCAATATTTTATATGGAGTATTTTTTTAGATTATTATATAATTTGCCTACTGACGAAGTAAAGGAAGTCTCTGCTAAATTGGCCTTTGAAGTAAATCATCCAATTGACAGTGATATTATGACCAGCTCCAAACCGGTATCTGAAGTTATCAGGGAGCAATACAAAGCTTGTAGAGACCGTGGAGATTTAGCATATTTCTGGCAGTTCCAAATTGCCATATTGATAGAGTTTGATTACCTTCTCGCCAATAATCCAGAGCTATTGCTGAATCGTGTATCAGAAGATTGTTTTCAAGCATATAATCAGCAATGGGTAAATGTACGCAAGTCCATTGAATATCTTTCACAGTACGACTGTGAAATAGAACAGATAAATAACAACATTCCATCTTCAAACAATGGAGTAAGTGCAGAAGATGCAATAAACATTTATTATCCGACCGTTGCAAAAGCAATTGAAACATACAAAGAGTATAAATCCTATCATATTGACAAGCGCAACGCCCTGCTACAGTAAACTCAAAACTCAATAATATTGAATGGCGGTCGGTCTTGAAACCGGAAATACTTATACAATACCATAATGAAACGTACAATTGCTCTCTCAGTTCTCTCGATAATTGACAATCTGGTTGTCAAATATCAGGAAGCCAGCGTAATCGTTGGCTACGAAACCATTGAATCATCAATCGTTTCTTTTAAAGAAGATTGTCATTAGTGTCCACTAAAAATTCATAAACGTTCTTTGAAAATATTGAAAGTTAGGTTATTACAAAGGTTTTGAGACCGCGCCGATTTGAAATTATCTTTGCCAGACTATCGTAGAATGGCACATGCATAACGGAAAATTCGTATTCTCACAGCTTTTAGATTTCCTTGACAAGGATGTATTCCTCAGAATATCAAACAAATACGACGGAAATCGGTATGTCAAGTTTTTTACTTGCTGGAATCAACTCGCAGTCTTGATGTTCGGACAACTTTCCAACCGCGAAAGTCTTCGTGATGTTGCGCTTGCAACGCAAGCTCTCTCGCAAAAAGCCTTTCATCTAGGCTTTGGAAAGTACGCCACCAAAAGCAACCTCTCGAAAGCAAACAATAACCGCGACTATCGCATATTCGAGGAGTTCGCTTATCGAGTAATCGCAGAAGCAAGAGAATGCCGTGCAACGGATATATTCAAACTCAACGGTCACGTGTATGCGTTTGACTCAACTACGATAGAGCTTTGCCTGAATGCATTCAAATGGGCCATCTACAGGAAGAACCAAGGAAAAGGAGGAATCAAGATCCATACACTGTATGACATTGAGACATCGATTCCGACGTTCTTTCATATCACTGAAGCCCGTGTAAACGACATGAACGCAATGGATGCCATTCCGTACGAAGAGAACTCGTTCTACATCTTTGACCGTGGTTACAATGACTTCAAAAGGCTCTATGCCATAGAAACAATCGGAGCATACTTCATTGTCAGGGGCAAGAAGAACAATGACTTCAAGCCGATGCAGTGGAAGAGACGATTTCCTCCAGGCTCTGGCATCCTGTCTGATGCAATTGGATATATGGATGGCCAGCTTACAATGGGCAAGTATCCCGACAAGATCAGACGAGTCATCTACTGGGACGAAGTGAACAAGAGGAAGTTTATCTTCTTCACGAACGCTTTCGCCGATGATGAAAGACTGGATATCAGTCCTATGATGGTAGCCGAACTGTACCATAACCGATGGCAAATTGAGCTGTTCTTCAAGTGGTTGAAGCAGCATCTCAAGATTAAAAAATTCTGGGGTAATACCGAGAATGCCGTCAGGATTCAGATCTACTCTGCAATCACCGCCTATTGTATGATGGCAATCGTGCAGAAAAAGCTGGGAATCGAAAGGTCAATCTATGAGATGTTACAACTTGCAAGTGTTTCTCTTACAGAGACTTTACCGCTTGATAAACTCTTTGGTAAACCTAACAACAATATTGTCAATGAACTTGATGAGTCGAGTGAACCGACTTTGTTTTAATTGTTAAACTTTAATAAACCGTCCACAACTTTTAGTGGACACACATGAAACAATAATATAAAACTGAATAGTACTCAGTAATATAACCACATGTGACAAGAGCGTTTGCCATACTCTTTAATCTATTTAAGTCCAATGGATGCTGAAATCCTTCATTGGGAAAAGATGTCGCTTTAATCCAGTCTATTGCATTTTTCACTTGTTCATCAAGTACGTAATTATTGGCAATAATAATGTTAGTTTTGACATCAATCGCCGAATGAACTTTCAGCCAATCTTCGCTCTCTTCTAGAGTCCATGGGACAACAATCCAGTAATAAGCATACCAGTTATCTTCAAATTTCAAATAATCATTAGGAGATACACATAGTGGAATCAATATGTGTTTACTTGTATGACATTGGCAATATGTCTTTACAGTCTCAAATCTAATACCTACTCTTAACTCATCAATGTGACAACATTTATTCTTTACATCATCAGAAGAGAAAACCTCGGAGAGAAGGTATTTTTGAGAAGATGTCGAGATGAGAATTGTGATAGATTCCACATCACTATCCAATTCTACTATGAGAAAAGCCTTCTTTAAAGCAATCAACAAACATTCTTTTGTGTATTCTCCAAAATTAATGTAATAAAGTTCCTTCATATAATTTGTTTAATAATATACCTTATTTCATTCCTCCCCGTTCCCTTCGTCATATACTTACGATCAGAACATTCTGAGCAAAGTAGGGATATAACATGTCAAGTTTCATCGTATTCTGTTTTTCTATGAAATTCTCCCCACCTCCTCATAGCTCAACCCTGACTTAATATTCGGTATCCTATGATATCCGTCATTCTGAATATCATCTTTCAACCCTTCAATTTTGGTCTTATATTCCTCTACAGAGTCAACCCCAAATAGAACCTTAGCCTTATTGAAATATCTCATTGACCTCATCTTCGGCAATATTTCAACATGTCCATTGTAACAACTCAATTCCGGAAACCACTTGTCAAAAATAGAGCCATCACCAGGATAGAACAATGACATGTAACATAACAAAATGTCCGCCTTAACCATTTCGTCAAAATTGACGATGGACGCATATTGCTTCATCTTATCAGCAGTGATGCTGACACGATTTAAGGACATTCT
>DCGV01000076.1:2629-2773 GCA_002314725.1 Bacteroidales bacterium UBA1769 | reverse complement strand
ATACTCATTCAAAGTATAGTTATATCCTCTGAAATATACGAAATTCACATCTTCCACATTTCTGTACCATCCCGATTTTGTTACAATGAACCTTGAAGATATCACTTCTGACAAAACATCAAATCGTTCATATTGTATGAGTAG
>DCGV01000076.1:1622-2587 GCA_002314725.1 Bacteroidales bacterium UBA1769 | reverse complement strand
AAAGAACCGGAAATTGTCATGAGCTAAACAATCCATACTATTTCCGGAATACAAAGAGATACCCTTATCAGAATAAAACTGAAGGAGTCGCTCAAAGAAATTTACCATTAAATCTCCAGTGCAGTATTGCTTGCTATTGGCTATTGCTTTGAGAAATTCCACGTAATCTGATTTCAACTCCTCTAGAGAATCGATGCTCTTTTCTATGACATCAATAAAGTTATCCTGAGTTAATTTTTGATAATCAATAATGTAACTCGGAAGCGCTTCCAGGAATGAGTCCAAATAGTCAGATATCAGAATATCCACGTTTGAACTACCAGAAAGTATGGCCTCCTTTATTCTTCTCACTTTCCCTACCGTTTTCAAACCAACTCGACTTTCGCTATCTAAATAAGCTGGCATCTTGCCCAACTCTGGTCTTACAGATATCGGCTTATCATATAATACTCGTAACAGCTTCTCATATTCCTGTTCGAAAGTTTCTTCGTTGCTTAGATCAATATATATCCGAGTACTGATGAATGTTGGCACATATTCCTTTCCGGCCTCGTCTCGCTCCATGACTATTGGAATAAACTTTGTCTGTGTCGCATTTGAATAGACTTCCGATGATACGATGGTACATTCTGTACCTACTCCACCTTGCCTTCTATTTGCTTTTTCCGCATAGTCTTTGTTGCACATGAGCAGGACTTTATCAACGGAAGTATCATTCACTAACCGTTCCATGAATTCATACTTATCCTGTCCTTCCTTTAAGTCCCATTCGTCAAAGCAAACAAATACGCCATCACTTGAAAGGCGCTGCGCAATCTCCCGGACCTTGATTTTGTTCGATTCAGGATGCCAACTGTATGAAATGAAAACTTTAGGCATATCTATTTGATTATCAATAGTACTATTAGACTATATCATTTATTCATCACATCCTCCTCCCTCAGCGCCTCATACCTCCCATCCTT
>DCGV01000076.1:0-1483 GCA_002314725.1 Bacteroidales bacterium UBA1769 | reverse complement strand
TTTGAACTTACCTTGAGCTAGTCAAAAGTCTCATACACCTACTTTTAATGCAAATCACTCCGTGACGAAGTTGCACACAATGTCCCGCCACTTATGATAGTCAGAAAGTAGTTCCATCAATAGTTCATTGCACCTATGGCAATAAGTTGGATAGTCAAGATTTCTCAGATACTCATTCATTGCATCAGAAAGATTGCTACAGTCCTCTATTGCCAAACCAACATTGTACTTCTCAGCATAATCTCCCTGCGTGCTATTCTTGGTAACAAGCATTGGACGTTTATAGATAAGAGAATTATAGAATCTATTACTAACGGCTGTTGTATGCGATGGCACCTGAGGATAGAAGATATTAATAAAATTACATCCATTGATAATATCTGCCTCTTCTTCTTTTTGATAATAGCCCTTGAAAGTGACATTCTTATATCCTTTATCTCGGGCATAATCTTCTAATGACTGAGAAGCAGGCCCTTTGCCAACAAATGACAAAGACACGCCATCAGCATTACCGAGAGTATCTATTATCTCTGGATTCATATCGGTACGAATAGCACCAATTGTCAATACTGATAAGCCATCAGTATGCAATACTGAAGGTTCTGAGGTTAAAGCCTGCTTAACGATATCAACATTGAAGTTATGCGATATGATATAATCGAATCCTTGCGGTAAGTACTTCTTAAATCCCGGAGAAGAAATCACATTAACCGCACTATTCTGCAATACAGTTAGAAAGAGTTTCTTGAAGTATGGCTTCTGCTCAAGGGAAAGGTCTCTATAGTCAAACAGATATTTTCCACAATAATATTTCTTGAGGAATCCAGAAAAAAATAGTGCAGACTGTGGGGTAAATACTATGAGACGATCATAGTTCTGTTTTTGAACAGTCTTCTTGACAAACGAAGCAAACTTATTGTATGCCCATAGAAGGGCTAACGGATTTCTGTTTTTAGTACTACAATTGAACTGTATGCCCTCTTCTTCTCGACCTTCGCGATTCCATGAGATAATTTCGTATTCTTCCTTGATTTCATCTAACAAACGAGTATATATCTTGACGTATGGAGAGACCCAAAGGTTATTTGGAGTGATGACACCAATCTTCATGTTTACAATGTCCTAAAGTTATTACTACCCTTTACATCAGAAACAAACTGCTCAAAATATTCAAGAGATGCAGGAGAGAGATTTTTTGGGTGTCCTATAATAACCATGTCTTTTCGCTTTTGATTCAGTAAACTCTTGTAAACTAAACGAAGATGGAAGAAGCTCTGGTAGTCTATGCAAGAACCCACACCAACTTTCCAAGCCAATTTCTTAAAAATATTAGCAATAAAACCACTCCTGGTTTTACTGGGTAAATCACCACCATTGCCCCAGTTCCAATTGTTTCCTACCTTACTATACCTATACCTATTGTAGCAGTATTCGATGTATAATTCTCCTGCAGTTGCTATGGGATATTCAACCATTTTTCCAT
>DCGV01000086.1 GCA_002314725.1 Bacteroidales bacterium UBA1769 | reverse complement strand
TGTGGAACGCTCGTTTGCATGGCTTGAAAATTTTAGAAGACTAACTATTGATTACGAATTTTACTCTGAGTCTTCTGTCGCAATGATTCAATTAGCCTTCTGCTTTTTGATCCTTAACAAAATTTTCCACTAAAATTTAAACAGCTTCTTAAATCCCAATATCCAATATTTAGAAAATGGAATAAATAGATTTCTTTTTGGGAAATAATGAGAGGATGGGGGATGAGGAGAGGGGAGGGGAGGAATGTAAGTGATTGTGTGGAGGGGAATCCAGCAATGATGATAAAGACGTTGGAACCGAGTAAGAATGATAATTGAATAATGAAGTAGCGAAATAAATTCACCCACAAGTTGTCAACAAATAAAAAATTAAGTAATATTCAACAATGACTAGATTAAAAAGCACAGTTTTAGGGTTCTATGTGCCATCTTTTTTTGAAATGCATGTTAATACATACAAAGATGACATGACCATAAAAAAGTTGCCGTTGAAGGATATGACGACACTATTTCATGAATACATTCATTTTCTTCAAGATTTTACGACAAACTACGGATTAGGAGGTCTTTATGTTCATAGTGAATATCTTCATAGTGTCGTAAATCGTGTTTATAATATATCAACTAAAGAGTTTAAAGTGCCGTTTATCATAAACGATAATAGTGACAATGTTCTTTTGAATAAACAGATTGCCGCATTAACGTTAGGCGATACGTCCGAGTGTGACACGTTCATAATCAATAGTGTTGAAAGCGATTTTGACTCTTTGATGAATAATCCATATATGAAATCTATCCCTAATGTAATTATAGAAACTACAGATGGTAACATGTGGGTGTTTGGTGCAATGGCAATTATGGAAAGTATGGCGTACATTATGGAAAGGTGTGCTTCGCCTAATGGATATGCGAAATCTCCGGAGTTCCCATATATGGCGGCGGAAAAAGTTGCAGAATTTTTCTCTCCTGTTTTTAGCAGTAATTTATTAATGGTGCTTGCTTTGTGTGATATGAGCTTGATGAGTTCCAATCCGGGTGCTTGTTTTGTAAGAGTAATGAGAGGAATACGAGAAGGGTCTTTGCACTTTGACAAACCAGAAGAAATATATGATCATTTTTATGCTCAAGTATCGGAATATGCTGACGGACAGCCAGGTAGTTTACTGTTGTATGATTTCAAAAAACAACTTAAAATTGTAGAGTCGCAATTGAAGTCATATTTGCGAGATTTGCCAATCGTAAAACCTTATTATGAATGGATTGATAAGTTGGTTGCATTCGCATTGAATTGGCGCGAAAACGACAGGTACTTTTTGTTAAAGATGGCACGCCATAATGATCTTACGACTAATAGTTTCTTCGATTATGCTGTAAGTCGGGTAGGAACACCATTAATGAGCAACAACAATCCTGGATCATATTTCAAGAGTATCCCAATCGGAGTTTCGCCGGATTGGAACGTTGAGTATTTTAAGGCTATTCATGAAATTGAGAATGTTTTTCTTGACGCATCTCATGAGTGTTCAATGTTTGAATGGTGTAAGAAATCTCCACATTCAACGCCAAATGAACTATGTAAGAGGGCTCCTTGGGAAAAAAGTAGAGAAGAAAAACTATGTCCATTTGCTCTTACATGGAGGCACTGGAATTTAGCAGGTAGAACACCGAAACTGTAGTTTTTATTTCATATACGCATTTTTCTGTTTTAAGGATAAGAATCAAAACTTTTCTATTAATGGCATGGCTCCTCAGAATGACGAAAACTGCCAACCATTTGATTATATCAGATTAGGGAATGTGGAACTATTCTTTCAACCAGAAACAATTAAAATCAAGTGTCCAGTTCATATTTCTGAGGATATGGTTAGAACGTTTGCATTAGAAAAGCAGTAGATGCCGAGAAAATGAAGTGGATTGGGAAGTTAATGTGGAGATGAATCTTAAATCGACTTATTCTGCTATACAAGATTTTGTTCTCTCTAAATAAATGTTAGATAATGACAGTCCAAGACAAAGAAAGAATTCTTGAAGATTTATATGGTTCTATTCGACCTTACAAACATAAGCAAAATTTGAATATTTACTATAGTGTAATTCATGCTAAGAAAGAATTCGGATTGGAAGAATATAATCAGTCTTTGTACATTGATATAAAGAAGTTCATTCATTGCTATATAGCTTCTGCCGCAAAAGAGGATTACGGTTATGACGAAATCCTTGTTGAAAAGATTGCTGATACTGCTTTCCATATTTCCGACAAGAAAAAACAACGTAGTTTATTTCAACTTGCTCGTCGTCTCTACGTTCTGAATGGCTATGAACCCGACGAATTAGCTGGGTATATCTCTAAACTTAATTTTGAAATCGCAAAGTCTGAGCATAAATATTTAAGGGCAATTTGTCTTTTCTTGAGCTCCAATATTTGGACTGTATTATTATCATATCTTTTTTATGTTTTTGTCGTAGGACTCATGATATTGCCTGCACCATATAAGTGGATGGAACTATTCTATATTGAATTTAAGGATTTCTCATCAAATTCATTTTTTAACCATTTCGCTAATACATTAGCATTAATTATAGGAAACGAGAACATTTCGCCTGTTATTATACCCAATGGACTACTTGGCATAATGGTGTATTGCATAGGTGTCGTATTATTCTATTTCTTCTTTGCTAATTTTCTTTTAAAAAAGTTGGAAGATTTCACTTCAATAAAGTAAATGATTCAGTCCGTATCATATAGGGTAGTGCTTGTAATAATAGCAATTTTCTCAATTTTAAAATATTCAGGACCGTTTCCTATATTGCTATACATAGGAGCATGCGTCCTTTATATTGGAGTTTATATTATTTTGAAACGAAATGAGAAGTCTTTACTTAGAATGGTATGGGATTTTGCATTTATAAATTTTATTGTGTGGGGAAGAGATTATCAAGAACCAACTATGTTTTTCCTAATCTTATTACCAATGATAAATGCTGTCAATTTTTCAGGTTCTGATCGACACTCTTTGGTTCTGCTTCTCCTCACATTGGGAACCATGGTGTTTCATAAGGGAATGCTAGAACCATGGATGTTTTTTCCTGTGACCAGTTTGTATATCTTATGTTTATTATCATTGATAAGAAATCGAGAAAGAACGTTAGATATAGTTATCACTTCGAAAATAGATGAGTACTTTTTGTCTCCTGTTAAACTAAAAAGTTTTGAAATATATCAGTCGATAATTAATGATTTGAATGTCTATTTCAGAACAACGGATAGAAATAGAATTCGCAGGATAAGGGTGTATTCTTTGAAAGGAGACACTATGTGGCTGGTTAATGCATCTACATTCATGTGGGAACGCATTGTTAAACTGAATACAAATGATTTAGAACTTCTAAAGAATAAAAAGAGAATCTCACAAACAAGAGATGGCGGAGTTTCTTTTTTTTATTACGTTCCTAAATATGAAATTGAATATGTATTTGTTTGCGATGTTCAGAGTGATGACTCCTTTCTTTTCCATTTCTGGGGATTCGATACTGTTCTTACTAGAACATTTTCAAAAATGTCAATGCTTCTCAATACAGAATACAGAATCGCCCAGAGACGCGATGAAAAATTCAATGAAATTAAAGATAGGGTAAGGTATGTCAACCAAGCTGTAAGAGTCATGCATTTTATTCGTAATAAGATGACTCCATTAGCCAATGTTATTGCATATCACAAGATGGAGGACTCATTGAATCCAATATTGAAGAATACAATGAGAAAGACTTTCAATAAAGAAGTGGTACGTGCAGATAACGATTTGCGTGATATCTTAAAATATGCAGATTTTCTACTTGACGAGAGTAACAATCCATTTGGAGAACTGAGAATAGAAGAGATACCAATATCCAAAATCTTTATTCTTTTGTCGGAATTGGCGCAAAGCCAGTTAGATCTGGAAGTATCTGCCGATGCCAATATAACGTCCAAAACGAAAGAAAATGAACGAGTTGTTCATTTTAATATTACAAATTGTAAGATAATGTTTACTGACTGGATAGCAAATATGCGAAAAAAATCCACGAGTACAAATATTATAAGTCTTTCGATGGAAAATGATTTTTTACTTGTTCATTTTGAAAATACTTATTCTGAGGCCGATGGATATATTCAAAGGCTTATTCGTGATATAAATAGTACGGCAAAAGATGCTGTATTGGAAGGAAAAAACTATGGACATGGTATATATTACATTAAAGAAATTGCTCGAGATTATGGTATTTTCGTTCATGCCAAAGAAGGATTGACTTCAGATGGTAAATCTACAATAATTTTGGAACTTAAATTTAATACATATGAGCGAAAAGAAAATACTAGTATTTGAAGATGAATGGGAAACCATTCGTGGGTCCTTTGATCTTGCTAACTTATACGCATTTAACAACGAATTAAAGTTTCTTCAAGTTGCAAAATCTCAAAACGTATCATTTTCTCAATGGTCTGATATATATGCAGCTGTTTTTGTAGACATAACATTGGCGAAAAAAACTGAGATGGATGGTTTTAATATTGTAAAGACTATAAAAGATCGCAATTTGATAGACTTAAATAAGGTGATTGTTATGACTGGCAATAGCAAAGTTAAAGAAAAACTAAAAGAGATGGGCTTTAAGGATGATGAAATAAGAGTTTTATATAAACCTGTCGCATTTGATGAAATTGCTCGTGTTTTAAAAGGGATCGTGTAATGACTTGCACAGACGTGATTGATTGAACACTACATAAGTCACTATCGTTCTTGTATATGAGGTATGAGAAATGGAATGTCACTCGTGAATAATTTATCCTTAAAAATTAATTGTTATTGTTTAGCAATCCAAATTGAAAGAATAATCATAAAATAAATGAAGTCAAAAAAACTCTTCATGGTTGTCAATGTCGATTGGTTTTTCCTTTCGCATAGACTACCTGTAGCTTTGGCTGCTCAAAAGGCAGGGTGGGATGTTACCATTATCACCATCGACACAGGTAAATTGAAAGATATTGAGGCTAAAGGTTTGAAGACCGTAAATCTTCCTATGAGCCGAAGCGGAATGAATATCTTTCAGGAGCTGAAAACTCTCAATTTCTTGAGAAAACTTTATAAGAAAGAAAAGCCAGATGTGGTGCACCACGTCGGAATGAAGACAATCTTATGGGGTACGCTGGCAGCGAAGTTTTCAAAAGTGAAGGGAGTGGTTAATGCCATCAGCGGTCTTGGAGGATTCTTCGCAGAAGACAATAAAGGTCTTTTGAGCAAGATCATGCCGACGGTGCTGAAGTTTAGTCACAATCGCCCTAATTTGCTTTGTATCTTCCAGAATGAAGACGACTGGGGATTATATACTAAGCATGGAATCATCAAAAGAGAGCAAGGCAGATTCATAAAAGGTTCGGGAGTTGATTTGAATCAGTTTGATTATACTCCTGAGTCGGAAACTGGCACAATCAATGTGATTCTCACAGCGCGAATGATTGTGGAGAAAGGAATCTATCTTCTCACTGAAGCTGCGGAGCGACTACGCTCTAAATACGAAGGTAAAGCAGAATTCTGGCTCGTCGGAATGATTGATGATCATCCTGGTGCTCCCACAAAAGAGGAGTTGGAATCTCATTGCGACGGTAAATATATCAAATGGTTAGGTTATCGCACCGACGTCAAAGAACTATTGAAGCAAAGTCATATCATGGCATTCCCGTCGTACTATATGGAGGGATTGCCAAAATCCCTTATCGAAGCTGATGCTATCGGACGCCCAGTTATCACAACAAACTCAGTGGGATGTAAAGATACCGTCGTCGACGGGGAGAATGGATTCCTAATCCAGCCCAAAGACGTGGATGCCCTCACAGAAAAACTTGATCTTCTTCTTGGAGATAAGGAGTTGCGACAGAAGATGGGCAAAGCAGCGCGAGCATACGCAGAAAAATATTTTGACATAGAGGTAGTGAAGGAAAGACACCTATCGATTTATGAGGAATTGATTAGCAATGCATAATTCGTAATTCGTAATTGTCGGTACAATCCAACAATGTGGATATTGCCATCAATCATCAATCATCAACCATCAATCAAATGATCCGAGTATTAATCACCGGCACAGGATCCTACGTAGGGGAGAGCGTCAAGAAGTATATAATGTCGACGTCGACAGAGTTTGAGATCGAAAGTGTCGACACGATGAACGACGCGTGGAAGCAGGCTGATTTCAGCAAGTACGACGTCGTGTATCATGTGGCAGGAATCGCCCACGTCAACGCAGATCCAAAGATGGAGGCGTTGTATTATAAGGTCAATCGTGATCTGACTGTTGAGATCGCTAAGCATGCGCAGGAGTGTGGCGTCAAGCAGTTTATCTTCATGTCGAGCCAGATTGTGTTTCATGAGAGCCAGAGTCTGAAGACGGAGGTGTTGACGAAAGAGACAAAAGAGAATCCCAATGGATTCTATGGGGATTCGAAACTGCAGGCGGAGAAAGGATTGCTAAAGCTGAGAGCTGAGAGCTTAGAGCTTAAAGAGGACCCTTCTCTAAGCTCTAAGCTAGATACTTTAAGCTATATGAAGATATGCATCCTTCGTCCTTGCATGATCTACGGACCAAATGCCAAGGGTAATTTTCCTCGTTTGGCAAAGTTGGCGACAAAGGTGCCGGTATTCCCAGCATGGCACAACCAGCGTTCGATGCTTTATATAG
>DCGV01000010.1:8261-23552 GCA_002314725.1 Bacteroidales bacterium UBA1769 | reverse complement strand
CTACCAAATTTATTTCAACTTTTTTGCAACTTTATTTCAATGGACTCTCGTCCTTTCCGAAACGGGCTGCAAAGGTATAGATTTATTCTTTTTAACCAAAAAAAATATGCATTATTTTTGTAAAAAAATCAAGAAAATGATGAGACCACGCAATAAATATAAGGCAATCTTATTGACTATTTCTCTATTACTGGCTGCCATTCAATCATTTGCACATCCAAACGCAAAACTTCATGTTATGGAGATGTATTCAGTACTCCCCTTTGCGACCGATGTAAAAGGCAACATCCCAAAAGAAAATCTAAAAATAAAATTATGGTTGCAAACGATAACAAGTGATCTAATTGATAACTATAAAGGTGAACCTATTGAAGATTTTGATAATCTTAATTTTTATGATTATGTCAAAAGGGAGTTTGGATTCGCTTGCAAACATAGGCTTCTTTTCCATTGGGGCTATAATGCATTACCATGGTCAGATGATTTGGAAAGAAAGATATCAAAATACACTTGGTATGATAACCCATCGGAGGTGGTAAGATTCAAAGATTGTTTGGTCAGGGAGCAGCAAAGAAGAAACAATATTGCCAATAGAGTTACCGAAGATACATTCGGATTGGCACATTATGGCAAGGAAGCTGGTTGGGCCAACGCAATATTAGCAATAGTCTATGACGTACATCTTCTCGGAGACTATGTTTTAACAGACAACCACGATTTCGACGGTGTTACTCCTCCATCAAAAGTTTGTGGGGACATAATAAACGCTCTACGCAAAATAGACAAAGTGGGTGGCGAAACGATAGTTAAAAAAATAAAAAAAATCACCGACCAAGAATCTAATGAACATATCATTGCATCAGATGTAATCAGTATACTTCAGAATGACTTGCCTGCTCTGATTCTTGAATCAAACGAAAATGATATAAAAAACCATCTGTTGCAGTTGGGATATCTATTATTGTAGTTAACATCAAATATTATTTATATTTGTAGGTTATATGGATAATAAACAACCGACACTATATTTAATTGACGGACATTCTCTGATCTTTAGGATGTATTACGCGTTCATGCGTGCTCCAATGATCAATTCTAAAGGAGAAGATACTTCAATACTTTTTGGTTTCACCAAATTCCTGCTGGAATTATTGAACAAAGAGCATCCGACTCACATTGCAGTTGCATTCGATCCACCTGCTAAGACTTTCCGTCACGAGATGTATCCTGAATATAAAGCTAACAGGAGTGCTGCACCCGAGCTTGTCAAAGCAGCTCTTGAGCCATTGACTGAGATAGTGAAGGCACTCGGGATTCCCGTCGTAATGTATCCAGGTTTTGAAGCTGATGATGTTATTGGGTCTTTATCAAAGCAATTTGCAGCAAAAGGATATACTGTCTACATGGTAACTCCAGATAAGGATCTGGGGCAGATTATTGATGAAAACATTTTTCAATATAAACCAGGCAAAGGCAAGGAGGAGAAATCAATAATTGGCAAGGAGGAGATATGTGAACATTACGGGATCGATAATCCATCTCAAGTAATTGATATCCTTACACTTTGGGGTGACGCTTCAGATAATGTAAGAGGAGTGGACGGAGTCGGTGAGGTATCAGCAAAGAAGTTGGTTGGGAAATATGGTTCAGTCGAAAACATCTATGCTCACTTGCAGGACTTGACGCCGAAGATGCAAGAGGCTTTCAATAAGGCAAAAGAGTATATTGACCAGAGTAAGACACTTGTTACAATCAAAACTGATATCGAACTGAATCTCAATGAAGAAGATCTTAGAAACGATGTCTTTTGCAATCAGTGTATCACTGAGATACTCTCACGCTATGAGATGCCATCATTAAGAAGGCTCTTACCATCAGATTCCGGCAGCCAGGAAATTGCCACGCCTGTTAAGAAAAAGATGGAATCGATTGAGGTCTCATACCAAGAGATTGAAAAGATGGCTCTTGAGAACAAAGAGATTGCCTATAGGAAAGATGGCAACACTATCATCTTCGCCTGCAAACAAAGATACACGATAACGGATATCTCAAATCCTTGTGTTCAAATTATCATGGCCAATGAGAACATCTCTAAAATTGGCCACAACATCAAACCATCTATCGTTGAATTAAAATCAGAAGGCATTTCAGTCAATGGTGATCTGTATGATTTAGAGATCATGCATTATCTAATCAATCCTGAACGGACTCATAAATTGGATATCTTGGCATCAGGTTACCTGGATATTGATATCTCCATCACCTACGAGAAACCATCCATTGAGGCTGTTCAAATTGATCTATTCTCAGCTCCAGCAACTGATATAAAATTGGAAAGGGAACATCTTGACAAGACAATAAATGAGGCAATTGTTTTAACTGATTTATATCAAAAGATAAAGGATGATTTAGCAGCTCAAAATTTGCTAACCCTCTATAATGAGATTGAGAAACCTCTTATCATGGTACTCGCCGATATGGAGAGTGCTGGTGTAAAGATTGACCCATATCAACTTCAAGAGTACAGTAAATCATTGTCCGATGAGCTTAACGGGATTGAGCAACAAGCACGTGAGATGGTTGATGAACCTGAATTGAATTTATCATCGGTAAGGCAAGTCGGCGAGGTCATATATGAGAAATTAAACCTTAATCCAAAAGCGAAAAAGAATGCCCGTTCAAATTATCCTACGGATGAAGAGACGTTGAACGATCTTTACGATAAGCATCCATTTATTGGTAAAGTGCTTGAATACAGGGCTGCCAAAAAATTACTATCTACATATATAGATCCCCTTCCTTCCCTCATCAACCCAAGGAGTGGCAGGATACATACTACTTTTAACCAAGCGTTGACTGCTACCGGTAGGTTAAGTTCTGTAAAACCGAATCTTCAAAATATTCCAATTAGAACGGAACGAGGAAGGGAGATCAGAAAAGCATTCGTTCCAAGTACACCGGATGGCTATATAGTATCTGCCGATTATTCTCAAATCGAATTAAGGATTATGGCGGAATTGAGTAGGGACGAATCGTTGATTGAAGGATTTCGTCATAACGCCGACATTCACACAGCTACCGCAGCTAAGATTTTTAAAGAAAAACCGGAAGATGTCACAAAAGAACAGCGACGTAGAGCAAAGACGGCAAACTTTGGCATCATTTATGGCATTTCTGCATTTGGATTATCCCAAAGACTCAATATCAGCCGTTCAGAATCCAAGAAGTTAATAGAAGAGTATTTCATTAACTATCCAAAGGTTAAAGAGTATATGGAGAGTTCAATTGCCAAGGCAAAGGAGCAAGGGTATGTTCAGACTTTATTTGGGCGAAAGCGCTATCTCCCGGATATCAACTCGAGAAACCAGGTTGTGAGAGGATTATCAGAAAGGAATGCTATCAACGCACCTATCCAAGGAAGTGCTGCAGACATTATCAAACTTGCCATGATTCGAGTAGCCTATCGGATGAAGAGAGAAAATATACAAAGCAAGATGGTCCTTCAGGTTCATGACGAGTTGGTATTTGATGTAAAGAGAGAGGAACTTGAACATTTGATGAAAATAGTTAAGGAGGAGATGGAGGGAGTATGTAAACTGTCCATACCTTTGACTGTTGATTGTAGTTATGGAAAAAACTGGCTCGAAGCTCATTAATCTCAGTGATAAACAGCTGATACAACTTGCACTTATTAAAGATCAGCAAGCCTTTGCTATGCTTCTTAATAAGTACAAGAGTTCTTTGTTAGCATTTATTTCACAATACATACCTAACAGAGAGGATGCCGAAGATGTATGTCAACGCAGTTTTGAGAAGGCTTTTATGAATATAAATAAATTCAATACTCAATATGCCTTTTCGACATGGCTCTTCCATATTGCACAAAATGAAGCAATAGATCACATTCGCAGAGTTAAACAGTCCACCACGTCTATCGACACAATCAATGAATCTGAAATTTTGAACATCAGCAGTGATGAAGACCCTGAAGAAAAGGTGATTATTGATCAGGTCGTTTCAAATATCATCTCTAGTATCATGTCACTTCCAATTGGTTACAGAGCAGTCGCCGAACTTAGATTCATTAAAGATTACGCTTATGAAGATATTGCCGAGGAACTCAATATGCCAATAGGAACTGTCAAGACAAAATTGAACAGAGCGAGAAAAATGCTTAACGAAATGGTTTCAAGATAGTTATGAAAGACACAATACTGAAATATTTCCCAGATATCACTAACATCCAAAACGATAGATTTGAGCAGTTGTTACCTCTGTATAACGATTGGAATCAAAAGATCAATGTGATCTCCAGAAAAGATATTGACAATCTTTATGAGAGGCATATACTACACAGCTTATCCATTGCGAAAATCAAGCAATTCGAAGATGGATCTACTGTTTTGGATGTAGGAACAGGAGGCGGATTCCCTGGTATTCCTCTTGCAATTATGTTTCCAAATGTACACTTCACTCTTTGTGACTCGATAGGCAAAAAGATTAAAGTTGCAAGCAATATTGCTCAAGCGCTAGGTCTGTCAAATGTTGTTTGTTTTAATGGAAGAGCCGAATCTTTACCGGAAAAATATGATTATATAGTATCACGTGCCGTTACAAATCTGGCCGATTTCTACTCATGGGTAAAAGGAAAATACCGTAATGAGATCCTATATCTCAAGGGTGGTGACTTAAATGAGGAGATATGTGAAGCAATGTCCAGGAACCGAATTGAAAAGGGCAAAATAACACTATTTGAGATTGATAATTTCTTTAACGAGGAGTTTTTTAAAGAAAAAAAGGTGATAATTGTGCGATAAAATTTGCATTTTGCAACAAAAGCATTACCTTTGCACTCCACTATTGAAAAAAGAATAGGAAATAATAAAAATAACATACAATGAAACGCACATTTCAACCATCACAACGCAAAAGACGCAACAAACACGGTTTTCGTGAGAGAATGTCAACTCCTAATGGACGTCGCGTTTTGGCTGCACGCCGCCGTCACGGTCGCAAGAAACTAACAGTTTCATCAGAAGACCTTTGGTAGGCTTAGTTGCAAACCATAAAAAACCTTCAAGAAATTTCTTGAAGGTTTTTTTTATGGTTTTAAATCAATCTTGTAATTCATCAAAATTCACTGAATTCTTCGCGTATCCTCTCCATTTCTCAATGCAAGCCACCATATCTTGAGGAAGTTCTGAATCAAATCGTACCATCTCTTTCGTCCGTGGATGTACGAAACCCAAAGTCTTGGCATGAAGAGCCTGTCTTGGGAGTAGGGAGAAACAATTGTCAATAAATTGCTTATACTTAGTATAGAGAGTACCTTTCAATATTCGATCACCGCCATATCTGTCATCATTGAACAGAGGATGACCGATATAATTCATATGGACTCTTATTTGATGGGTACGTCCTGTTTCCAGTACACATTCAACTAGAGTAACATAACCAAAACGTTCCAATACCCTATAATGAGTTACAGCATGTTTGCCTGCTTCACCATCAGGAAACACTTTGAAACGCATTCTATCGTTAGGGTCACGACCGATATTCCCTTCTATTGTACCTTCGTCATCAGCAATATTGCCCCATACGAGAGCTATATATTTTCTTTCGATTGTGTGATAGAAAAATTGCTTTGCCAGATTCAGTTGAGATTCATCATTCTTCGCTACAACAAGAAGCCCTGACGTATTCATATCGATTCTATGGACTAGAACTCCCATTCTCTCATCTTCAGCATCAATATCTGGCTTCAAGCCAAGATGGAATGCCAATGCATTTATTAAAGTACCTTGAAAATGTCCATGACCGGGATGTACAACCATTCCTGCTGGTTTATTAACAATCAACAAATCGTCATCTTCAAAGACAATATTCAATGGTATATCTTCAGGAAGTATCTCGGAACCACGCCTTTGGTAAGGCATTACAATGGTGATAATATCAAGTGGCTTGACCTTATAATTGGCCTTCACCACTTTATCATTTACCCTTACATACTCAGCAGAAATAGCCAATTGAATTCTGTGACGGGATGTTTGCTCCATATGATCAGTTATGTACTTATCAATACGCAGCATACTTTGACCTTTGTCCACTACAAATCTGTAGTGTTCAAACATCTCCTGTTCTTCATCTTCAGAAGAGACTTCGTCCAGTTCTATATCTTCGAGATTGTACCTCTCCTGATTACTCTTCATTATTCAAATCAGTTTCAGCTTCCGGTTCTAAAGTTGGAGGTACCAAATCAGCAAGTTTTGATTGGTCTATTGTAAGTATTAGATTGACTTTAGCCCCTTTTCTGCATGGCTCATAGATATTAATAGGAGATTGTGAATACACGACAGCATCCAATGTATCTTGATATGTTTGTACAGAATCATCATATCTTACTGTACCAACATTCAAAGAGTTTTCAAATATATTATCTTCTGCTACTGATAGAGAATAGCCACAAACATATGGAACGTTTGTCAAAGCATCTTCGTAGTCAAGTCCCAGCACAAGATCGATTGCAGATTCAGATTCAACCTGCTCCCCGGGTGCGATTTTCCTACCTTTATATCTCTGTTCTATGACATTATTTGTTGCAATATCTTCAATATATGATATTTTGTTAATGGAAAGACCTCTCGAGTATAGCTCAGTTTTAGCTTGTCGCAATGAAAAACCAACAAGATTAGGCATATCTATCATTTTTGGTTGGCTTGCATTTATTGTGATAAGTATCCTCCTTCCTTTTTTTACCGGACTTCCTGCAGCTGGGTTTTGTAAAAAGACAGCTCCCGGTTCCAATCTCTTAACATATATAGAATCAATAACGTCCAATCTGACATTTGATTTTCTAGCGACATGATTAGCCTCCTCCAAACTCATAGAGTAGAAATCTGGAACCGATATCTCATTATTATGTCTGGTAAAAATCTTTAAGCAGAAATTAATTATCAATACAAGTATAATTACACCTACCGCGGCTTGAACAATATTTAGCAGGAGTGATTTCCAAAAGGGTTTATTAGGATCGAGTTTCATTTTTTTCGCAAGAATTATACACAAAAATATAAAAAAAGAAAGGACTTACCAAACTAGTAGGTAAGTCCAAAAAAACCTATTAACCTATTGATTACTCCTGAGAGTTAAATCCACGTGGACCGCCAAAACCTCCAGGACCGCCACCAGGGAATCCGCCAGGGAACCCGCCACCAGGCATTCCTTGTGGAGGTTCAGGCATTCCTTCTGGGAAATTTGGCATCCCTTCTGGGAAATTCGGCATTCTTTCTTCATTCTCACCTTCATTTTCTTCTTCACTTTCTCCCTCTTTCTTTTCGCCATTTTCACCGTCGGATTTTGTCTCAGAACTTTCAGTATTCTGTCTAGCGGAGGTGCTTGATGAATTACCTTGTGGATTCTGTCCAAATCTTTGACCAGGACCTCCTGGAGGCATTCCAGGCATTCCACCACCTCTACCACCACGGCCACCGCCCATCATTGAGCCGAATGAGCCGAAACGGAACTGAATACTAACTATGAAATATCTTCCGAGTGTGTTGTTTTTACTATCAGATACGTAGTTATCTGTAGTAGTACGACGAGTACTCTTTGACTGGTTCAAAATATCGTATAATCTCAAGGCAAGAGTTGCCTTTTTATTAAAGATACTCTTATTAACCTCAGCATTCCATACCAAAGTAGGATCATTGTAACCTTCACCAAATCCTTTATAGAATGTATATCTAGCATCTGTATTGAAGTTCAAGATATCACTTTGTAACATGAAGTTCGCATTGATATTGTTTGTCCATGTAGGATCTACATTCTTCTCCGATACCGAGTACCAAGCCTGTTGATATCTTGTATTACCACCTAAATTGAATTCAAGAAGATTGTTTCTGTAGGTAAACCTTAAACTACCTTGAGCGCTTACGTTATCAGTCTTATTTTCTGTGTAATTGGCAATATTTTGGTATGATGAAGGGTCTGTAGGATCGATATTCGAACCTCCTACAAAACTGTAAGAATTTGAATAATCACCTGATGCTTCAATCATCAACGAGAAATTACTCTTTGCAATTGGAGTATTATAAGACAATCTAGCGTTTGTACTGTATGTCCCCTTTTCGTTATTCATAGGAACTGTGTACTGAACTGCATTCTGGTCATACCAACTTGCATTCACTATGTTCCTCATGCTGAAATTAGCACCGACATTCAACATCAATGAAGCAAAAGTCTTCATATTTGTCTTACGGTACATTGTATTGATTCTGTGGCTGAAAGACTCTACCAGGTTAGGGTTACCGAGTGTAACTCTCTGTGGATTGGAGTTATCAGATACAGGATTCAATTGAGTCATAGAAGGCTGGCTTGACTGTCCGTTATAATTGAATCTCAAAAGATCATTCGTATTGAGATTCAAGTCGATACGAGCTTGAGGAGACCAGTTCACAACCTTTTGGTTGATTGTTGTCTCTTTACCATTCTCAAGTGTAACGTTAGTTGTATTTGTAGGTTGTACATTGGCACCGAATGTCATATTGTACTTCCTCTCCTGCTTTCTGAAATTGAAACCTGCCTGTTGATTGAATCTTGTGTTGTCTACCTTGTTTGAATATTGGTTATCCAAAACGGTATAGTTCCCATTGGCATCTTGGTTATAAGTCAACTTTTCTGAAAGACTTTGACTGAAATTGATTGAGTAGTTACCTTCCAAATAGAAATTCTTACCCAACGGCTCAGTATATGTCAAACGACCATTTGCACCGTAAGAATTGGATGTCTGATTATAGTGTTGGTCAACCAAGGCCAAATCTGTGAATTCACTGTTTGAGTTGTAGTGATTGGTTTCAGAATAGTTCAAACCGTCGGTTAAATTATTTGAATACGAACCACCCAGATTCAATGTCAAGTTTCTACCGCTTTTACCCAGACGTTGTCTTAACAAAACTGTTCCATTCAAGCTCCTTGTATCTGTAGAAGATTCGCTATTGCTATAACCGTCATTCACTTTATAGTCAGCAATTGATCCAACTCCATCAGTAGTAAATTCATTGTATGAATAAGAACCGCTTGTACCGAAACTTATGGATGGCTCAAAAATAATTGACGTATTCTTTCCGACATTCCATTCAGCACGTGATCCGAATTGGTGAGTATAGCTATCTGATGTGCTTTTACCACTCTCATGAGAGCGGAGATCATCACCATTCTTTTTAAAAGTCAATTTGTTCGATTCACTCTCATTCAAAGAATTCCTTCCAGAGAATGTATAATCACCTGTGATCTCTGATTTATCCTTGAATGTATAAGATCCATTGGCTCCAATTGAATATGATGTGGTGATACCATTACCACCGTTTCCACCACCGCCGCCGAAACCGCCACGTCCGCCGAAGCCACCACCATTGGCATTGTTACCATTACCGATAATTGCCAATTGTTTAGCCGTTCCGAAAGATGCAGCCATTAAGTTTCCAGTGAATCTAATATCATTATCTTCGTCAGCACCCTTCAAATCATAACCTGCACCTCCAGTGACGTTTCCGAACCATGTATTCTTGATCTCGTCCTTCACACTCAAATCCAAAACCATTCTCTCATTACCATCATCGATACCTGTAAACTCAGCTTCGTCACTCTTCTTGTTGACTGCACGCACTTTATTAATCATCTGTGCAGAGAGGTTCTGAGTAGCCATTTGTGTGTTACTGCCAAAGAACTCTTGACCATCGATATAAACACCTTGGATAGTTTCACCATTGAACGAAACACCACCATCATCATCTACTTCGAAACCTGGCATCTTTTTCAACAAATCTGCAAGTACGTCTGTTTCAGTAGTTTTAAATGAAGATGCTGTATATTCAATAGTATCCTTCTTCACAACAATTGGATTACCTATATCTGTTACGGTTGCACCCTCAAGGAATTGAGCCTGAACTGTCATCTTCAATTCGCCAAGGTCAACATCCTTATTCGAAACTGTAAATTCCTTAGTCGCAGTCTCATAACCCATCAAATCCGCTGACAATACATAATCTCCCGCTTTAAAATTCGTAAAAGTGGCTGTACCATTTTCATCTGCTTGAGAGTATTTGTAGACCTTTTTGCTATCTTTTTGACTGACAGATACAGTGGCAAAACCTACTGATTCTCCACTTCTGTTGTCCTTCAAATGAACAGTAACCTTAAAATTATTCTGCGCTCCTGAATTGATAGAAGTTGCAAATAATAAAACCGCAACAAACAGGAGCCCCCTCAAAAATTTAAAACTCATGACTATTCTTAAAATTAAAACACCTATTAGACGAAAAAAATGCCCAATGGTTTAATTAGAAACAAGGAAAAAGTGATTATTTCACTCTATTTGGATGAGATTCTATAAACGCTTTCCAATTTGTAGAAGAGCTTGCATCTAGCAGAGGATTAGAAAGCTGATAAAAGTGACACATCGCTATGGCAAGGGCATCGGTTGCGTCAAAGAATTTTGGTTCCAATTCTGTCTTCAAAGTCTTTGACATCATCATGCTCACCTGCTCTTTGGAAGCTTCTCCACGACCTGTTATTGCCATTTTAACTTTACGAGGTGCATATTCGAATACGGGTATCTGACGATGCAATGCTGCAGCAATAGCAGCACCTTGTGCGCGTCCCAGTTTCAACATTACCTGAGGGTTCTTTCCATAGAACGGAGCCTCAATGGCAAGATCATCTGGAGCATATGTATCCATCAGCTTCCCTACCTCTTCAAAGATCCTGTTCAATTTGATGAAATGATCCTTCTCTTTTCTCAAATCAAGGACTCCCATATCAACATAACTGACAGAACGCTTTTCAACGAGAATGACCCCGTAGCCCAAAATATTGGTACCGGGGTCAATTCCCATTATGATTCGTTGGGGTTCAGGATTGCTTCGCCCTACCATAAATTAGTCGATTACATCGAAACCTGTGTACTTGCGAAGAACCTCAGGAACAACTACTGTCCCATCTGGCTGCTGATAGTTCTCTATAATTGCAGCAAGAATTCTAGGTAATGCAAGCGAACTTCCGTTCAGTGTGTGAGCCAACTGAGTTTTTCCAGTTGAATCTTTATACCTCAATTTCAAACGATTTGCTTGATACGATTCAAAATTTGAAACAGAACTTACCTCCAACCATCTCTTCTGTGCAGCAGAATAGACCTCAAAGTCGTAAGTAATAGCTGATGTGAAGCTCATATCGCCTCCGCAAAGTCTAAGAATACGATATGGCAAACCAAGTTCAACAACCAACTCCTCAACATGAGCAATCATATTGTCAAGAGCCGCATATGAGTCTTCAGGTTTTTCAAGTCTTACAATTTCAACCTTATCAAACTGATGAAGACGGTTCAAACCACGTACATCCTTACCATATGATCCCGCCTCTCTTCTCCAGCATGGAGTATATGCTGTCATCTTTACTGGGAAATCATCCTCTTTAAGAATAACATCACGATATATGTTTGTTACTGGAACCTCAGCTGTTGGCACCATATAGAAATTATCAACAGTAGCGTGGTACATCTGTCCTTCTTTATCAGGAAGCTGACCTGTTCCGAATCCTGAAGCCTCATTTACCATATAAGGAGGTTGATATTCAAGATAACCGTCTGCTATATTTTTCTCAAGGAAATAAGATATCAACGCGCGTTGGATCCTTGCGCCTTTACCCTTATAAACAGGGAACCCTGCACCAGTCAATTTTACGCCAAGATCGAAGTCAATGATATCAAGATTCTTAACTATTTCCCAATGTGGAAGTGCATTTTCGCCTAGTTCAGGTGTTTTTCCACCCATCTTGACAACCACATTGTCTTCAGCGGTCTTTCCTAGTGGAACTTGTGCACATGGAAGATTTGGAAGAAGAACTACAAGATCCAACTGCTCTTTCTCTTTTTGAGCAAGACTATCCTCAAGTGCTTTTGAACTCTCCTTTAAAGTGGCAACTTCAGCTTTAACGCCATTCGCTACATCAGTTTTACCCTCCTTCATCAATTGCCCAATCTGGCCTGCCTTAACCTTCTGCTCTGCCAAGCAACTGTCAAGCTGTGTCTGAATCGATCGTCTCTCCTTGTCAATATCAATAATTTTGTAAACAATCTCTTTGGCATCAAAATTTTTCACTGCAAGACGTTCGATTACGAACTCGGGCTGCTCTCTTAAAAGTTTAAGTGTTAACATTGTTTTATCATTTTTTACAACCTGCAAAGGTATAAATTTTCTAAAAACTTGTTATATCTGTTTTTTGAATTTTTCACTCAATCTGGCGATTCCAGCCATCTCTATAATACGTCCTACAAATGCCTCTACAAGCTCATCCACATCTTCAGGGCAGTGATAGAAAGCAGGGGAAGCCGGAGCTATTACTACACCATTTTCAGCCAGGATTGTCATATTCCTCAGATGGATAGAGCTGAATGGCGATTCACGTGGGACTACTATCAGTTTCTTCTTCTCCTTAATCATCACTTCCGCCACTCTGTCAGTTGCGCAGCTGCTTATTCCAGATGCTATCTCCCCAATTGTTCCCATATCACATGGCATTATCACCATAACATCAGCGGCACTGCTTCCTGAGCAAAATGGTATTGATAAATCATCGTCGGAAACAATGATTATTGAAGAGTCCTCCTGAGATTCATTTCTTGCAAAGATTTTATTCATCCCTCTTGCCTGAGACCTTGGGACCACATCCTCTATCTCTTCATCCAACTCTCGATGGAAAGTCAACCTCGCCTCCTCTGACACAATTATCGTCATATTGACTGATGGATAAGACGAAACCTTCTTTATGAAGCTCTTTGCATAAATAGCCCCAGATGCTGAGGTAATAGCTAATACTACATTTCTCATAACTGATCGGATAACAACTGTTCTTTCAATAGCTCCATTCCGGTTGTTGCCTTTTCCTGAATTTGGACAAAATTCTTATAATTCAAGGTGATAGGCTTTGGATCTATTAAATATATAGGGATACCATATTGAGCATAATTGACAAGTCCAGCTGCGGGATATACGTTCAAGGATGTTCCAATGATTAAAAGAATATCAGCTTTTGAGACCTCCATCGCAGCTTTTTCTATCATCGGTACTGCTTCTCCGAACCATACAATGTGAGGCCTTAACTGTACACCGCGACAGTCACAATCGCCCACATGGATTGGTTTGTATCCTATGTCAATAACGCCTTTATCCTGTTGGTCTTCAGGACGAACTTTTGTAGCTTCCCCATGAAGGTGAATGATTTTGGTACTACCTGCCTGTTCATGAAGGTTATCGATATTCTGAGTTACGACAGTAACGTCAAAATAGGCTTCCAATTCCGCGATTATCTTATGGGCCTTATTGGGCGAAGTATGTTCAAGGATTGCTCTTCTCTCATTATAGAAATCCAAAACAAGTTTCCGATTTCTCCACCACCCATCTATTGTTGCAACATCTTGTACATTATGATTCTCCCACAACCCATCACTGTCACGGAAGGTTTGAATTCCGCTCTCCGCAGAGACACCTGCACCTGAAAGGACAACTAGCCGTTTCATATATTAAAATACTCCCGTTTTAACCAGTACTTGAACATCGGATCGATGAATGATGCAACGTCGTTCTTATCAAAAGTGACAATATCTTTCTTTTTGACAGCTTCTTTTAGCCTGAAGACATTGGCAGATGAAGTCAATTTATACTTTTCAAGTACATCTGTGCTTGAAAACCTTGGAACTTCATCAACAATAGCACGGACAAAGTTTATCTGATTAGGAGTCAAATCATGCATTATTGCTCTATAGTGAGGCTCTTGTACTGACAAAAGACTATGAATAGCCTCCTCTACTACCGAATCATTGATATAACCGATTAAAAAAGAGCAGCATATTGAGCATATTCTCTTAATATACCAAATATTGCATGCTGACACTTCAATAATCTTTTCAACCTCTTCTTTCTCAATAACCCTTCCGACGTTCAACATCATTGTCGTTATATACTCATAGCAAACAGCTTTACTGATAGGTGGAAGTGATATGATATTGACCAAATAATAGAACTGTTTATCTTCCTCGAAGATTTGTTTCATTTCATTTACGAAAGAGCCTGAGAAGATATACCGTACACCGTGTTGATCCTTGAAAAGTTTCTCCAACTGCACGAAATCAATAGGGGAATTATCCAATAAAACCAAGTTCTGGAACTCTCGAAAATAGACTATCACTACTTTGTTGCTATCATTGCTGATAATTGAAGGAAGTGAGAAAAGGGTCATCAAATCAGCGGATCGAATATCCAAATCAAACTTCATAAGAGCATTTGTCATGGCTTGATTATACAAGTCGACCAATTTCTTTCTATAAAGTTTTATAAAATCATCAATTGTTGTGATATTGGCAAGATCCACCTCACAAACCACAAAGTCAAATTTATTGGATTTCAGTTCGCGTAATCCCTGACGGATAAAGGCATCCTTACCGGATTTGATAGGACCATATAGAGCGACACCTTTCTTTTCATTTACTATTGTGTTAACAAATTGAGACAACTCCTTCTTTCTTCCGACGAATTCTTTGCTTGAAAGTTGTTTTCCGTATTGAAAAGGTGCGTACATTTAGATTTTGGAATAGTAACGATTCTTCCGCTAAGGTTCAAATATGAGCGATGTACTTGGTTTTTTGTTACAAAGCTGTTACAAAATTAGAAATAAAAAGTTTACGTACAAACAAAAACATTGTAATTTGTTATTATTCGTTCATTTATATTGGCATTATTTGAGAAAAAATTAGCAAATAATTTGATTTGAATTGGTTTTTTACTACCTTTGTCATCCTTAATTGGATATAGAAGGCTGTTAAGCTATTGATTAAGAGGTAATTACCTAATATTACCCGCTTGCAGTCATAAATTTTAATATTTATTTTTATGTACGCTATCGTTGATATTGCAGGACAGCAATTCAAAGTTGAAGAAGGAATGCAGATTTTTGTAAACCGTCTTGCTGCTGAACAAGGTGCTGCTCTTGATTTTAACAAAGTACTTTTACTCGTCAATAAGGCAAATGTACAAGTTGGCGCTCCTTTCGTTGAAGGTGCAGTTGTTAAAGCTACTGTTCTTGAACATTGCAAAGGTGACAAGGTTATCATTTTTAAGAAGAAACGTCGTAAAGGCTATCAGAAGAAAAATGGTCATCGTCAATATTTGACAAAAATCCAAATTGAGAGTATCGCTTAATTAATTAAACATTTAGATTATGGCACACAAGAAAGGTGTTGGT
>DCGV01000010.1:0-8246 GCA_002314725.1 Bacteroidales bacterium UBA1769 | reverse complement strand
AAGAACGGCCGTGAATCACAAAGTAAACGCTTGGGCGTTAAGAAATTTGCCGGTCAAGTTGTAAAAGCCGGTAACATCCTAGTCCGTCAAAGAGGTACAGTAAAATGTGCTGGTGAAAACGTAGGAATGGGTAAAGACCATACTCTTTTTGCTTTAATTGATGGCGTAGTAGTTTTCAAAAAGAAAGCTGACAATAAATCATTCGTATCTGTTCTTCCACAAGCATAGTTTCGAACTGATTTAAAAAATTATAGGGTGGCTGGATTTCAGTCACCCTATTATTTTATTATCTATTCCCCATTTATATCCCTTCTATCTCAGATGATGCTATCCATCCTTGACGGCCATCTCCCAACTCAATATTGGTCCATTCGCCAAGATTATCCAAGATAGATACCTTCGTGCCCTCGTGAAGCATGAACAGAGTCTTGCCTGCATCTCCAGGAGAGCTCTTTACAGTAGAAACAGGTTGCATTACTATCGCACTGTCTATAGTGATGATATCCCGTTTCTCACTTACAGAGAAAATGAAAGAGAAAATTGTAAAAAGAATCAAAATACAACCAAATATAAATGATGCTTTCTGTCCACGGGCAGCATGTTTGAATGCAAGGAAACATAACAAAGCTATACCCAACATAATTATTGAAACAACAGCCCAACCATCTGCAGAAAGGAGATATTTAACATCTTTCACCCACGAAACGAACAACAAGTCTGGAATCTCCTCTATCTTATCCAATGTGAATTGTTTAGCTATTTGCAAATTGTTGGCTGCATCCTTGTTGGATGGATTGTATTTTAACGATCTCTCAAAATATAAAATGGCATATGAATTGTCGCCCATCTTGAAATAGGTATTTCCTATATTATAGAAGAGATCGGATGACACCAATCCAGATGCCTCTATCATTTGATAATTATTCAGTGCATCTTGATATTGCCCTGCAGCATATGCATCATTCGCACTGTTCCACAATTCAGTTTCACTTTGTGCTGACAAATTGATAGTGCCCAGCATTAACACGCCTATGACAGCAACTACTTTTGAACTCTTTTTTGATGTATATTTCATTGATGATTCCAAATCAGAGATAATTGTTAAAGCGTCATTATATTGATTTTCCATAGCGGCACCGTCAGCATCAGGAGCATATCTAGCATACTCACAAGCATCTACAATTGCAAGGAATGAGTCAATCAGTTCTTGTTTTACGCCACTCTCTTTCAATCTTTCAGCTATTGTATCCTTTGAAAGGTCTGCAACCGGAATAAATAATTTATCCGAGATATATCCGAGCAACGCCTTGTGCAGTTCCTCATAGTAAGCAGTAGAAAGATTCTTATCCTTATAGACAGATGCTTGATGAAGTCTAGCTCTGGCCAGTTTGTTTGCACGACGGTTCTTTGAGCCAAGTACATCCTTACGGCGTTCATCGAATTTCTTTAAAAGAATATCGGCAGCAAAAAACAACAATATCAGTATCGCAACCAACATAAAGAAGATTGGTGATACAGCGAAGAATTTACCATTTTGGCGAAGACCAGACACTCCCCTTGAAATAAACCTGACATCTTCAGCCAGATTCTTCACGGACTGCCTTGTCACACCGCTCATAACTACACCACCATTGTCAACATCCTCCCCTTTTTCGATATGTATATCGATACCTCCATTGGATAGAGTGACATATTTGCCGGAAGAGATATCATAGTATGCATACTCTATTGGATCCAATTTAAAATCCCCGTGACTACGTGGTATGAAAGGGAATTCAAAGCGTTTTGTACCAGAGGTACCATCTGTAGAGATATTTTCGCTACTCTTTATATCGTAAACTTCAAAGTCTGGAGGGAAATTAATCTTTGGGGCCTCCAGCATTGAAATATTACCTTTACCAGAAATGGTAACTATCAATGAACCGGCTTCATTGGATTTCAGATTGGATGAAGAGAATTCTGTAGTCATCTTGAAGTCTCCTACTCCTCCGGCAAAACTGGCAGGAGCTCCTGAAGGCAATGCTTTTACGTTAATCTTTGTCTCCGGAGTGTATACTCTCTTTCTTACTGTCTGATAAGAATCAAAAAAATCATCAAATATTGAACGTGGTCCGGAAGATTGAGTGCTTACACGTGTCTGAATAATCATCTCGGCTTGATCGATATTCAGTATTCCTGTTTGCTGAGGAATCAACATATATTTTCTCAAAACGGCAGAATTATAGATTTGTCCATCAACATTTTCGCGATTGAATTCTATATTTTGAGGAGCTTCGATTTCTTTACTCCAAAAACCAGTGAATGTAGGAAACTTTACATCTTCAAAACCGGAGATATCAACCCTTGTGTACAATTTCAGTGTTGCTATTATTGGCTCACCTTTAACCACATTCGTTTTATTCAGCAGAAGTTTCATGTAAATATCATTTCCAGAGACATTGGTTGCGCTCTGAGAAGATGATTGGCTCTGTTGTTGCTGATTGACGGTTGCGTTTTGAGAAGCAGAAACTACCTCTATTGTAACAGATTTAGTGGAAACATCTTTCTTCTCGACCTTAGCATAAGCTGGTTGTAATGTAAATTTTCCAGTAGATTTAGCTTGTAGTAAATATGTATAGGATTCAGTATGTGAGGATGTCCTCTTACCATTTATTATTTGGGTAGATGATGACGAACCTCTCTGTGGGCCCCATACTACGTCAAAATCAGATCCAACATCCCAACTAAAATCGGAAATGGATCCATCAGCTGTAAAGACAACGCGTATTGTCTCATCTAATGATACAACATTCGGCGCACTCACTGTAAGTGACTGTGCGTAAATATTCAACGATAGTACAAGTGTCGCTAGAATAAATAATATCCTCTTCATACTTTACCAATTTTTCTCTTTTTGTTTTGACTGCATCATAAGAGCCTTCTCCTTCTTGACCTTCTCCTGCGTATCATTCTCTTTATCTTGAATAGCCTGCAGCATCTGTTGTGCATCCTGTTGACTTATCTTTGGAGGAGGAGTTTGCCCTTGACCATTTTGGTTCTGATCATTGTTCTGATTCTGATCATTCTGATTCTGATCGTCGTTCTGATCTTGATTCTGATCATTGTTCTGGTCATTATTCTTATTTTGATCATTGTTCTGATCATCATTCTTATCCTGGTCCTGATTTTGGTCTTGATTCTGATCCTGATTTTGGTCTTGGTTCTGGTCGTTGTTCTGATCATTATTCTGATCATGCTGTTGATTTTGCAGCATCTTCTGGGCATATGCCAGATTTGACTTTGTTTCCATATCCGAAGGATTGCGACGTAAAGCATTCTTATAAGCCTCTATCGCACCTTGATAGTTTTTTTGAGCCAAAAGTGAATTTCCCATATTATGATACAGGTCAGAGCCATGTTTCATTTGTCCAAGTGAATCAGCAACAGCATTGTAGTATTTATCAGCCTCTGAGTAGTTCTCCATTCGATAGAGAGTATTACCCAAATTATAATTGGCTGCAGTTGACAATGAATCAACCAGCAATCCCTTCTTATAAAAAATTTCAGCCTCTTGATAATTACCTCTCTTGAAATCCTTATTGCCTTGACGAATCTGTTTCTTATCCACCTGAGCAAATGTTGCCACAGCGGAGCATGTCAAAACCAATACAATGAGTATCAATCGTTTCATATCTATTTCTCCTCCTTCTTAACAAACAGTTGTCTTCCTTTTCTATCCCCCACAAGCAGTTCCAATAACAAGAAAAAGAGTGCAACTCCAAAGAAATACATATATTGTTCATCGAAATCTTCGAAAACCACTGACTGGAATTGTTCTGCTTCCATCTGCTTGATATCATCAATAACTGGATTCAATCCGAATTCCCCATTTCCTGCACGAACATACTTTCCATTTCCAATTGAAGCAATCTCTTGAAGTATTCCCTCATCCAATTTGGTAACGACTATTTGGCCATCTCTATCCTTCATCAGATCGCCGTCGATTGGGATAGGTTTACCAGCTGGGGTACCAATACCGATACAATAAATCTTAATACCCTCTTCTGCAATACTTTGAGCCACTTCAAGGACATTACCCTCATGATCTTCACCGTCAGTAATCAAAATAATAGCTCGACTCTTTTCACTTTGCGTACTAAAACTCCTGGCAGCGAATGTCAATGCCTCTCCGATTGCAGTTCCTTGGATTGGAACGGAAGATGTATTGATTGTGTTGAGAAACACCTTCGCAGATACATAATCAGTTGTAATAGGGAGCTGTACGAATGCCTGCCCGGCAAAGACTATCAATCCTATTCTATCACCTTGAAGCTTATCCACAACTCTTGAGATTGCGAGTTTTGAACGTTCCAATCTATTTGGAGTAAAGTCTTCAGCCAACATTGAGTTCGATACATCAAGTGCTATCATAACCTCAGCACCCTGACTTTCTCGTTCCTTCAAACGAGCGCCCAACTGTGGTCTGGCTAAGCCAATTGAGAAGAACAGCCATGCAAGGGCAAGAAGTGTAATCTTCAACCATCCTTTTCCCTTTGAAGCGTCCGGCATTAACTTGGACACAAGTTCCGGATTACCGAACTTGGCTATACGTTTGCGCCGTACTTTCAAATAAGCTCCGTATGAGATATAGAGAACTGGTATTACCAGTATCAACAATAGATATCGTGCTTGTGCTAAATACAACATTTACGGCATCCTCCTTAAAACAAACAATCTGAATACAATCTCGAGAATAAGAGCAGCCAAAGCTATAAGAGCAAACCGCATAAAGAGCTCTGAATAGACAGGGAAACTGTCAACTGTAGTTTTACTCTTCTCCATCTCGTTGATTTCATTATATATCTCAAGCAACTTCGTATTGTCCGTTGCGCGGAAATATTTACCACCAGTTTGGTTTGCAATCTCTTCCAACAATTGCTCATCTATTTCAACCTGCATCTGCTGAGTCTGGATACCCCAAGGTGTCATAACTGGATATGGGGCAGTACCCATTGCACCTACTCCAATGGTATATACTCTTATCCCGAAAGTCTTAGCTATCTCTGCCGCAGTCAACGGAGCAATCTCACCTGTATTATTGACACCATCTGTCAAAAGTATTACAACCCTGCTCTTCGCATCAGAGTCTTTCAATCTGGCCACTGCTGTAGCCAATCCATTACCGATAGCAGTACCATCATCTATCAAACCGGTCTCTACCTCTTTCATAAGATTGATTAGTGTTACTCTATCAGTGGTTAAAGGAGATTGAGTAAAACTCTCACCTGCAAATACGACAATACCTATCCTATCAGTAGGCCTAGATGCGATGAATTCTATTGCAATATCCTTTGCGGCGCCTATACGGTCCGGCGAAAAATCGCGTGCCAGCATTGATGTCGAAACGTCCATTGTTAAAACGATATCGATACCCTCTGTATCAACTTTTTCCATATCGGTCGAGGACCTCGGACGAGCAATGGCTATAATGATAGCAGCAATCGCAACTACTCTCAAGATAAATGGGATATGTCTTGAAAATCCCTTCAATCTATTCTCTTTCACGAGCCAAGGAGTTGAATTGGATACTATCAAAGATGGATTCTTCCCTTTCAATTCTCTCCAGATGTAGAGAGCTATGATAGGGACAAGTATAAATTCAAGCCAAAGTAAATATGGATACTCAAAAAACATCTTCTACGCCTCCTTCTCTTTTTCTGTTGTAGGTGCCTTATCACCCTCCAACTCCTGCATAAATGTCGCATTAACAAATCTGACGGCTATAGGAATTGCATCCTCATTATCCTGTGTCGATGCATTATGTTTGGCAAATTTGACGAAATCAGCTGTTGCAAAAAGTTCTTTAACAGGCTTTAACAACTCAGGATCAACCTCTTTACCTTTAAGTTCATCGAACATCTCATTGGAAGTCTGTTCCATTGCCGAAATTCCATATCTGTCTGAAATATATTGACGGACTGTATCTGTCACTGCTGTATAGAACTGTTTTTGCTTATCATTCTGCCACAACTTCTGACCTCTGATCTTTTCCAAATTCCGCAATGCTACAATATGCGGAGGATCTTTTTCCACAGGTTTGCCAAAGAATGTCCTATTCTCCCTTCTGGTTTTGATATATCTGATAATGATATAAACCAGACCCAATGCAAGAAGGATTATCAGAACCCAAGTGGCAACCTCCTTGAATGTTACAGGATACTTTATCTGCCCCTTCAAATCATACGGTTGAAAAGTTGCCGTATCAATAGGAATAGTATTCACCTCTATAGATGGCCCATCAAACAACAATGTATCAACAGATCCGTCTTTTCGAGAAACAAGAGCAATCAAATTTGGTAGATAATAGCTACCACTATCAAAAGATGTCAGTATCATCTTCCACTCAAGATTTACCTTACCCTTTTTAATGGACAATGTATCAACAACATATGGCTTAATCACCTCTACGCCTTGAGTCACAGGATCCTCAACCTCCTCAAAATAGAACTCATCCCCTTCATCTATGGTCAATGGAAGAGTCCACTCAAATTGGTCGCCTATCAAAATCGAGTCCTTGCTGACATTAGAGGAGAGCTTCTCCTGTTCCTGGGCCATCATGGTCAAGGAATTCATAATCAGCAGTGAAAACAATAGTGATTTTTTTATCATGTTATGCTCTGTTTTTAAAGAATGCTATCAACTCTTTTACATAATCCTGCCCAGTAGCGATACTGACTGTATCGACTTTATACCTGCGCAGTAATTGTGTGGTCTTGTTAAGAGCATTACTATTCCAACTCTCATAATTCCTACGGACAGATACCGATGACGTATCCACCCAGTTGGAAGATCCACTTTCGGCATCTTTTATATGAACCAAACCCACATTCGGTAGGACACGTTCCCTTGGATCATATATATTGATCACAGAAAGATCATGCCTTCCTACTGCAATTTTCAATGAGTCCTCATATTTTGGAACTCCATTGACATCGCAATCCATTAAATCAGAGAGAAGGAAAGCGGTGCAACGTTTTTTTATTGCATTTGTAAGATATCTCAAAGCTTCTCCAATATCTGTACCTTGACTTTCAGGCTTGAATTCAATCAACTCTCTGATAATCCTCAGCAAATGGCTGCGGCCCTTCTTAGGTGGAATGAATCTTTCCACTTTATCACTAAAGAAGAGTGCACCCACTTTGTCATTGTTGATTGATGCCGAAAAAGAGAGTACAGCAGCAATTTCTGCCATTAGGTCCTGTTTTAAACAATCAGTAGTACCGAAATACCTCGAACCACTGACGTCTATCAACAGTACTACCGTCAATTCGCGTTCCTCTTCAAAGACTTTAATATACGGGCTGCGTAATCTTGCCGTTACGTTCCAGTCCATATTTCTTACATCGTCTCCGTATTGGTATTCGCGTACCTCGCTGAAAGCCATACCACGACCTTTAAATGCTGAGTGGTATTCACCAGCAAATATCTGATGTGATAAAGCCTTGGTCTTTATCTCTATTTTTCTGACTTTCTTGAGTAAATCTTCCATTATGGAACCTCCACAGCATTGAGGACGCCTGCAATTATTTGTTCAGTTGAAACATTCTCAGCCTCTGCCTCATATGTAAGGCCGATTCTGTGTCTTAACACCTCATTTGCCACTGCTCGTACATCTTCTGGAATCACATATCCTCTTCTACGAATAAATGCGTATGCCTTTGAAGCCATAGCTAGAGATATACTTGCACGAGGAGATGCTCCGAACGAAATCATATTTTTATAGTTTGCCAAACCATAATCTTCAGGTTTTCTAGTAGCATAAACTATATCTACGATATACTTTTCAATCTTCTCATCCATATAGACATCACGTACAACCTCTCTCGCCCTAACGATATCCTCTGGTTTGAGAACTGTATTTGGCTTAGGAAACTCACCGCTGTTATTCATTCGGATGATAAGTTTTTCCTCCTCTTTTTTAGGATAAGAGACAACTACCTTCAACATAAAACGGTCTACCTGTGCTTCAGGAAGTGGATAAGTACCCTCTTGCTCAATTGGGTTTTGAGTAGCCATTACTAGGAAAGGTTCAGGGAGTTTAAATGTTTGGTCTCCAATTGTCACCTGTCTCTCCTGCATAGCTTCGAGAAGTGCTGACTGAACCTTGGCTGGAGAACGGTTGATTTCATCTGCAAGAACGAAATTAGCAAAGATAGGTCCCTTCTTTATTTGGAACTGTTCACTCTTCTGACTGTATATCATCGTAC
>DCGV01000073.1:52017-58109 GCA_002314725.1 Bacteroidales bacterium UBA1769 | reverse complement strand
GTGTTGACGGTCTTATCCATATCACTGACCTATCATGGGGTCGTATCAACCATCCAGAAGAGGTTGTAACACTTGATCAGAAGATCAATGTCGTTATCCTTGACTTCGATGATACTAAGAAGCGTATCGCTCTAGGTCTTAAACAACTTAACCCACACCCTTGGGATGCACTTGATGCAAACCTTAAAGTTGGTGACAAAGTTAAAGGTAAAGTTGTCGTTATCGCTGATTACGGTGCATTCATCGAGATTCAACCAGGTGTTGAAGGTCTTATCCACGTTTCTGAAATGTCATGGTCACTTCACCTACGCAGCGCTCAAGATTTCTTGACAGTTGGCGAAGAGGTTGAAGCATGCATCCTTACTTTGGACCGTGAGGAGAGAAAGATGTCTCTTGGTATCAAACAACTTAAACCAGATCCATGGGCAACTATCGCAGAAAAATATCCAGTTAATTCAAAACATACAGCTACAGTTCGTAACTTCACTAACTTCGGTGTATTTGTAGAACTTGAAGAGGGTGTTGACGGTCTTGTACACATCAGCGATCTATCTTGGACTAAGAAGATTAAACATCCATCAGAGTTTACTCAAATCGGTGACAAACTAGAGGTTGTAGTTCTTGAAGTTGACCAGGATAATCGTCGTTTGAGCTTAGGCCACAAACAACTTGAAGAGAATCCTTGGGATGAGTATGAAAATGTATATACTGTAGGTTCAGTTCAAGAGGGTACAGTTGCTACATTCGTAGAGAAAGGTGCAACAGTAACACTTGCTGAAGGTATCGAAGGTTTCTGCTCAACAAAGAATCTTGTAAAAGAGGACGGTACAACAGCTAAAGAGGGTGAAAAACTTCCTTTCAAAGTTGTAGAATTCAATAAATCAAACAAGAAGATCGTTCTTTCACACTCTAAACTATTTGAAGAGATAAAGAAAGAAGAAGAGAAGGCTCAGAATGCTGAAGAGGAGAAGACTCAGAAAGCAGTTAAGAAGTTGAAACAAAATCTTGAGAAAACAACTCTAGGTGATATCGCTTCTCTAGCCGCTCTTAAAGACGAAATGGAAAAAGAACAATAGTCTTTGATGGATTTTTCCTTGACAACTTTGGGCACGGCATCTGCCAAGCCTGTAGATAATAGATTTTCAAGCGCCCACGTATTTAACATCCGTGGGCGTCTGTTTTTGGTTGATTGTGGTGAAGGCACCCAGATTCAGCTGAACAGGTTCCGTATTTCCATGCTGAAAATTGACAATATCATGATTTCTCATATGCATGGTGATCATGTTTTCGGAATCTTTGGTCTTTTATCAAGCATGGGATTATATGGAAGGACAGCACCTATTTATATATATGCACCAAGAGATTTCGCTTCACTGCTTAAATTCTATTTGGCTCACTTCCATCAGGGCTCTCAATTTGAGATAAATCATATTGTTCTAAAGGGTAATGAGCCGGTTCAAATCTTTGATTCAAAGAGTGTTGAAGTATATTCATTCCCATTGAATCATGGTATTGAGACATATGGATTTCTCTTTAAAGAGAAGATGCCAATGCTCAATATTCATAAATATAAAATTGAAACATACGGCCTGACCCTAGCCGAAATAGGGGCATTGAAGAGAGGAGAAAATGTTAATCGTAAGGATGGTACGGTGCTTACTGCTGAAGAGTTTACTTACCTTCCATATACACCGAGAACAGCTGCTTATTGCTCTGATACTGCACCATTTGAAAAATTGGCTGATTGGATTCGTGGCGTTGACCTTTTATATCATGAAGCGACATATCTTATTGAAGAAAAGGATGTTTCGTGGCAAAGATATCATTCGACCGCTAATGATGCTGCTAAATTGGCAGCAGAAGCTGATGTAAAACGTTTGGTTTTGGGACATTTTTCATCCAGATATAAAGATTTACAACTTTTCCTTAAAGAAGCTAGAAATGTCTTCCCAAATTGCGAATTATCACAAGACGGAATGGTTTTTGATGTCCCAATGAAGTTATGAAAATGAGTATTTTTAATAGTATGAAAAGAATAATCATCATTTGTGTCGCTATATTAACAGCAATTTCTTCAGAAGCTCAAATTAATAGAGACTCTCTTTTAATGAATGCGACAATCAATATTCAACGCCTTCAGCAGGTGATGTCGGCTATCAATACACTGTATCTGGATACAGTCAATAATGATAAAATGGTTAATAAAGCCATTTCTGAGATGCTCCTGACATTGGATCCTCACTCCAATTTCATCGCTAAAGAGGATGTTCAAAGCACAAATGAATCACTTGAAGGGTCATTTGAAGGTATTGGAATCGAATTCGCTATTATCAATGATACCCTTACAGTTCAGAATGTCATTCAGGGAGGCCCATCTATGAAGGTAGGTATGATGAGTGGAGACAAAATAGTGAAAGTAGATGGCGAAAATATTGCTGGTGTAAATCTTTCCAATAACGACGTTAGATCTAAATTACGTGGACCTCGTGGCTCTAAGGTTACAGTCGATGTATTAAGGGGTGGAGTTGACGAAATCTTGGATTTTATTATTACCAGAGATGTTATTCCATTGAATAGCGTAGAGGCGGCATATCTTATGGATGACGGCACCTTTTATTTGAGGCTGGGACAATTTGCTCAGAATTCCCTTTTTGAAATCGTTGGTGAGATGAGTAAACTTGAACGTGTTCCAAGTGGGATTATTCTGGATCTGAGATCCAATGGTGGCGGATATCTTATTTCCGCTCTACGTATTGCAGGATTATTCATGAAAGAGAATGAGCTGATTCTTTATTCCGAAGGATTAAACTCTCCTAGGGAAGACTATTATAATGATAGAAATGGTGCATATTTGAAAGGCCCGCTTGTTGTGATGGTTGATGAAAGTAGTGCGTCAGCAAGTGAAATAGTTGCCGGAGCCCTGCAAGATTGGGACAGAGCAATAATCGTTGGACGTAGAAGTTTCGGTAAGGGATTGGTACAGAGACAACTCGATTTGATTGACGGCTCTCAGATAAGATTGACCACATCCCGCTATCATACACCTTCCGGTCGAGTAATTCAGTCGCCATATGAGAATGGCCACCGACAAGAGTATTATGATAATAATAATGCCAGATATTTAAGTGGGGAATTTTTCCACCAGGATAGTATTCATCAAGATAAAAGTGTAGTATTCAATACTTTAGTTAAGAAACGTGAGGTATATGGTGGTGGAGGAATTAATCCTGATATTTTTGTCCCTATGGACACAACTGCTGTTACAGATTACTATTCATCACTTGTGAGAAAGGGTGTTCTTCAAGAGTATGTAAATAAATATGTTGATGCAAACCGTCCAAGATTAATGGCTGATTCATCTTCGTTTGATGCTTTTGAAAACCATTTCGATAAAGAGTCAAAAGATATCTTTAATGGTCTTGTAGAGTACGCTGCCAGTCATGGTATCGATAAAAATGATGAACAAATCGCAATTTCATACAATCTTATAGAGACTAGAATGAGAGCATTGGTGGCAAGTGTCATCTTTGGCACCACTGGGTACTATCGTGTGATCAACAAGAGTGATGATGACTTCGATGCTGCCGTTGAAGCTATTCACAATTGGAATAACTTCTGGAATTAATACAGATTATTCTGCTCTATTTGAAGAAGCTGATGTTCCTGCGAGGGCGCCTGTAGAGAGCGCTACCTGGATATTGTATCCACCTGTATCACAATCGACATCCATAACCTCTCCTGCAAAGAGAATATGAGGATTTATCCTTGACCTCATTGTTTTAGCTACGATATCTGTTGTGGAGATACCTCCGGCAGTAACTACAGCTCGTTCATAACCGGTATAAGAACTTATTTTAAATCTCCAATCTTTCATTTTTTCTGAAAGGTTGGAAATTTTAATATCTGGATTGCAAGAAATGAACGGGACAATCATCTCAGCAGGCATAAATTTTCGAAGTAGATCTTTCATCTTGTGTGATCCAAGATTATCGCCTGAGATCCCCATTGCTGCTAACTCCCTATCAATTCTGGCTTTTAATTTTTCTAAAGAAAGTGCTGGTTTCAAATCTATGACAAGTTCGACTTTCTGACCATTTATCATAGATTTGACAGCCTTCCGACTTACACGATAACCTAACGATCCTTCAATTCCATTATTAGTGAAAGAAAGATCACCCTGCTCCATTTGAATGAGGTCTTTATTGACAAGTAATGTCAAACCTACGTTTTTTAACTCAATGTCTTCAAGGTCCCTATTATAATTGACTGGCATAAGCGCAGTAAGGGAAGGAAATTGAGGGATAATGCTATGATGCAATGATTCGGCAAATTTATAGCCGTCACCTGTGGATCCTGTGACAGGGTAGGATAGACCTCCTGTGGCAATTATCACGTTGTCGGCAATCAGAGTCTCGGCGTTTACCAATCCTGATAGAGATAGATAGGTAACCTTAACCTTATCTCCTACCATGGTAATATCACTTACTTCACTATTCAATAAAAGATTGACGCCAACCTTAATCAATTGCTCCTGAAGTATATTTGCAACATCAATAGCCTTCATTGACTTGGGGAATACCCTGTCGCCTTGTTCTACTGTAGTCGGTAATCCTATTGAGTCAAAGAATTTTATGGCATCTATGTTGCTGAAATTGAAGAATGCGGGCTTGATAAACCTGTCAATAGGGTGGATGTGAGTTGCGAATTCACTCCATGGTTTGGTGTTGGTAATATTGCAACGTCCCTTGCCGGTAACAAGGATTTTTTTGCCACACCGGTTATTCTTCTCAAGAAGAACCACTTTGGCACCTCCTTCCGCAGCCTTTATTGCAGCCATCATACCTGCAGGCCCACCGCCTATTACAGCAACATCTGTCTCCATAAGATTACTCATTAATTACACCGCTACCGATCATTTCTCCATCTTCTGCATACCATGCTGCGAATTGTCCCGGGGTTATGCCTCTTTGCGGTTCGTTAAAATGAATGTACATTCCACTCTCGCGACAGATCAGATGGCCTCTTTGAAGCGGTTGACGATATCTGATTCTAATCAGATAGTCACGTTCTTCACCTGGTTCCATCTTCAAGTCTGGACGGATCCAATGAATCTCATCATTAAGAATATGAAGGGCTGGACGATAAAGCCCAGGATGATTCTGGCCCTCTCCAACATAGATGATATTCTTTTCAATATCGTTTGCAATGATGAATAGAGGGTCCTTATGCCCTCCAATGTTAAGCCCCTTCCTCTGGCCAATCGTATAGTATTGAGCACCTTGGTGTGTTCCTATCACTTTGCCGTCCTCTTTCTTATATGATATTGGTTTAGCTTGTGATTCTATATTGTCACCGAATGAGCGGTTGCTATAAAAGCCGGGAAATATCTCTACTACTTCGCCCTCTTTGGCTTTTAATTTTTGTTGAAGAAAAACAGGCAGATCAACTTTGCCGACAAAACAAATACCTTGTGAATCCTTTTTGTCTGCGCTAGGGAGATCAGCTTCGTGAGCTAATCGGCGAACCTCAGGTTTGATGATATCCCCGATAGGAAACATTGCCTTTGACAACTGCTCCTGGTTTAGTTGACATAAAAAATAGCTCTGATCTTTATTAGGGTCTGTACCTGCCAGAATACGATATATTTTCTTGCCATTCTCGTCAATAAATTCATCTTTACGACAGTAGTGGCCTGTCGCGACATAATCTGCTCCAAGATCCATTGCACATTTCAGAAATGCATCAAACTTTATCTCTCTATTACAAAGAACGTCTGGATTGGGTGTGCGTCCCTTTTCATATTCGCTGAACATATAGTCAACTACTCTCTGTCTATATACATCACTCAAGTCGACGAAATGGAAAGGGATGCCAATCTTTTTGGCTACCATTTCTGCTACAAATCTATCCTCCTCCCATTCGCAATCTCCATGAAGAGTGCCTGTAGTATCGTGCCAATTCTGCATAAACAGTGCAAAGACATCATATCCTGCCCTCTTCAGCAGCAATGCTGCAACACTTGAATCAACACCTCCGGAGAGTCCAATGCAAACTTTCATATCTATTGTTACTCAAGTTTCGCAAGTAACTAA